>CAZWBV010000001.1:0-16157 GCA_964632225.1 uncultured Gammaproteobacteria bacterium
GCACTGGATAAATAACCGGGCCAATCGATTACACGTGCGTTCATTAGAGGCACAAGTCGCGGAACGTAAAGCCTCTTACTTGGAAAATGGTTTTACCCGTAAACTGAACTTTAAGTCTCACATTCATCGCGAAGCCCTGAAAAATTTGCTGGCCGGTATTGATCGCCATTGCGTTGACGATCCGCAGTCATTAAAAGACACCGCGTATGCCATGACGCAACAGGGGTTGATGTCCGCTAAGCAGGGTGTATTTGAAAAACAGGATCACAAGCGCCTGGATCAGGATTGGATGACCGGGTTTGATAATAAAGACCGTTTGAATAGTTTGGGGAAAGACCTAATCAATGTTCAATCTGAACTTGCCCACAGTGAAAACGCGTTTGAGCAGGCGAAACGCGATTGCGCGCAAATAGAACAAAATATAAAGCTATTGGAACAACTGTGTACGCTGGAATTGATCGATATTGACGTTGCTACTGCTGAAACACAATTGAACATGTTGCAGGAAAAATTACAATCTCTGTTAGACCCGGATTCTGATACCGAGAAGGCGCGGGCACGTTGGGAAAATGCGAAAGGGCACCTGAGAGACTGCGAAAATAATGCAAAGGAAAACGAAAAAAAGATGGATCGTTTTCAGTATCAGCGTGACCAGGCGAGACAAGAAAAGGAGAATGCGTTCCAGCGAATCAATGAGGGCTTGGACAATGAGCAAAAAAACATTGCAGACAAAAATTTTCAGCCACCCAGCGAACAGGATATTCTCAACTTAGCCGATATTGAACGTATAGCGATGGAAAAGCTACAAGATAAAATCAATAAGCTCAAAGATAAGGTGGGTGACAATGAAACCAAATTAGGCAAATTAATGATAAAAGCCAAAGCGATTGATTCGGGTGCGTTGTCTGAAGCCGATACAGAAATGATCGATGTGCCTGCTTATCTTGCGCAATTGAAAATTCTGGATGAAGAAGCTTTACCTGAAAAGCAAAATCGATTTTTGAAGTATTTAAATCAATCGTCTGATCAGGGTGTGACACAACTGTTGAGTAACATCAGCAATGAAGTCAACAAGATCGAAGAACGTCTGGAAGAACTGAATCAAACGATGCGTCGAGTTGATTTTCAACCTGGTAATTACTTGCGTCTGGAACCGCGGCGCGTCATTCATGAAAGCCTGAAAACCTTGCAAAAAGCGCAACGCTATTTGCGTACTGCAGCGCTAAAGGGAGATAATGGTGAATCCCACTATCGGGCATTGTTTGATGTCGTGGCATTGTTACGCGATGCGGTGGACCGTAAAAAAACGCTGGGCGCAAAAGCGTTGTTGGATCCGCGTTACCGATTACAGTTTTTTGTATCCGTTATCAACAAAAGCGATGGTGCGGTAATAGAAACACGCACCGGATCACAAGGCGGCAGCGGCGGCGAAAAAGAAATCATTGCGAGCTATATACTGACAGCCTCGCTAAGTTATGCGCTTTGTCCTAGCGGATTCAGCAAGCCGCTATTCAGCACGATTATACTCGATGAAGCTTTTTCAAAAAGCTCTCGCGCTGTCGCAGCAAGAATTATTTCGGCATTGCGTGAGTTTGGCTTGCACCCGCTGTTTATTACGCCGAATAAGGAAATCCGCTTGTTGCGAGACCATACCCGTTCCGCTGTTTTGATTCATCGCCGTGAACAGTTTGCGAGCATGACCTCTTTAAGCTGGGAAGAATTAGAAGTTCAGGCGAAAACGCAACTCGAAAAAATGACGTATGAAATCGCCGATTGAGCTAAGCGAGCGTCTAGCAAAGCAGTGGCAAAATGGAAATACGCGTGAGCAACGGCTTTTGTCTGCCGATGCCTGGCCTATACAACTGGCTGTTGGTCTTCCGAGCGCGCAAATATTTGTCGATCAGCCTGTCTGCGTACGGGAACACATTGCGCAGTGGCGTAAGGTCACGGTTGGTCAGGTAATTTGGGAGAAAAGAAAATATATAGAATCATCAGACCCGGTCACATTGCCTGCATCCTGGCAGATTGACACGCCGACTGAATGGGTGGCGGCGACTGCAAATACCAAAATACAACAGGAATTTAAAATTCTGGAACGGATTATAGGGGCTGTTGATTCTATTTTTCACAGTTTAATTATCAGAAAACGCCAGTTGGTTATTGCCAAGCCCGTTGAAGAGGTGATTCAGGCAACACAGGTTGCGTTGGATCTTCTGCCAAATTGTGCGCAAGGCAAACCCCTGCGGGCGCTATCCGTTGAAAATTACGCCGTTGCAAATTGCGACAGTAAATTTTTCGAACGTAATCGAAACTTGATTATTCAGCTTTTGGACGTCAGGTTTAATGGTGCTGCGAGTGATTTGGGATTGGAGCAATTTTTAGGTGCTGTTGATGAAAAAGATCACTGGTTACTTATCGTGCCACTTGATACACAGTTGCTTCCATTTCAGCAATTACGCATAAGAACGACTGAATTAGTGGAGACGGCACTGCCTGCTGCACACATTATTATTGTTGAAAATGAACGGTGCCTGCACCAACTTCCGATGCTATCAGACACCATTGCTATCCTGGGTGCAGGACTAAACTTGTCCTGGTTGAAAGCGCCGTGGCTCAGGGAAAGGCGGCTTGCTTATTGGGGTGATATGGATACATGGGGATTGCTTATGTTGTCTAACGCCAGGGCGGTGCAGCCGCATATAACCGCTTTGCTAATGAACCAAGCTGCTTTTGATGACAACTGCGCACGTTTTGCGGTACCGGAACCGCAAAAAGCACAACCACAGGCGCCTTTTAATTTGACTCGCGAGGAGGGTGAATTTTATATGAAATTGTTTATGGCGAATAACGGGCGGCTAGAGCAGGAATTTCTTCCTGGCAGCTATGTATTAAAGAAATTAACGGAATGGCATTCAGCGTAGAGAAAATTAGCATCAAAGCGTGTAAGGTTTCCCAAAAGTGTCATATAGGGCCAATGAAACTTGAATTTTATATTGCCTTACTATATAGTAAGGAACATTCTTGCTAGTAGTGTAGAGAGAACACCTTTGTTATGACAACGGCAACCGTTACCAGTAAAGGGCAGATCACCATTCCAAAAGACGTGAGGGTTCGTCTGGGTATTGGTACTGGTGACCGGGTGGAATTTGTCGAAATCCAGGACGGGGTTTTTCAGATTGTTGTTGCAACTCAGGATATTTGCGCCCTTAAAGGGATTGTGCCCAAACCTAAAAAGCCTGTCACGATCGAGCAGATGAATCAGGCGGTTGCTGAAATGGGGGGCGTCGATTGATTGGGCTGGATACCAACGTCGTGATCCGTTACCTGGTTCAAGATGACAAAAAGCAATCTGCAGCTGCAACTCGTTTTATCGAGAAATCGCTAACCGCAGATGCGCCCGGTTATATCAATCATATTACCTTGTGCGAGATTGTCTGGGTGCTTCAGCGTTGCTATCGTGTTACTAAGCAACAATTACGGGATATTATAGACGGATTGCTCACGACTACGCAGCTTATTGTAGAAAACATTGAAATCATCTGGAAAGCGTTGCGCGCATATGATGCGAACAATGCCGACTTTTGTGATGCGTTAATCGGACAGGCAAATATTCACAGTGGTTGCGCGTATACGGCGACCTTCGATAAGAAAGCGGCAAACCTGCCGGGATTCGATCTATTGAGGTAACCAGTTACAACCCGCTTCTTGCTTTTTAACTGATCTTTTCACTTCTTGTATCATCTCAGCATTACCCGTTTTACCCCCTACCTAATAGACATTCAAGAACCAAGGAACCTAATAGGTGCCCGCAGCAGGTTAAAGATATATTAGAACGAGACGACCTATAAAGCGACTATAACGATAAGTTCCACCCAGTAAATTTTATTATTCCGCACTCATTGTGCTGGTATCAGGTTGCGCGAAAAACAGCAACTAAAGGGTTTAGACTTTTAATGAAAAAATACGCCACGAATAGACCTGGTAAATTATTTTTACTCTCTGTGTTATTTGTTGCGGGCGGTTGGTTAATTGTTGTTTTTAATGAGGGGTCTCTACCTGTCTATGTTCCGCTATTGTTGGTCACGGTGGGGTTTGTTTTCGAAATTATAAGATATAAACACTTACTGCGTATTCAGGAAAGCAAATTTCTTCATCAAGCTAACAGTGAACGGCAGGACATCAATGCATTAAAAAAGGAAACAGTCAATATTTCCCGCAAGGTAGAGGGAGAACTGCAGGCTATCATTGAACCAACGACCCAAATAAGAAGTGTTTTACAAGATGCGATTGCCGGCCTATCCAAGAGTTTTAGCGGCTTGCACGGTGATGTTGAAGATCAACGCCTGTTGCTGGTTTCCTTAGTGGAAGAAGAGACGGGTGGTGAGGCTGATTGCGATAAATCTATAATTACTATGAATCAGTTTATAGATGAAACGGAAAACACACTGCAGTATTTCATAGATACTATAGTCGAAACCAGTAAAGAAAGCATGAAGCTGGTTTATAAACTCAACGAAATGTGGGAACAAACCAAGGCAGTTGTATCATTACTCGATGATGTGAATCACATTGCGGATCAAACAAATTTACTCGCACTCAATGCGGCGATTGAAGCAGCCCGGGCAGGTGAGCATGGTCGTGGTTTTGCTGTTGTGTCGGATGAAGTAAGAATATTATCAAGCAAGTCGCACGAATTTTCCAACAAGATACATGCAGTGTTAAATCAGACTATGAATGGTCTTTCAGAGGCGAGAGATATTACCAACGATATCGCATCGCGTGACACAAAGATCGTAATATCCTCACGTAAGCGTATACAGGAAATGACCGAATCCATTCAAAACATACAAGAAAAAAATAATGTCAAGATAGATGAAGCGCAAAATATTGCCATGCGAGTAAAAGAAAAAGTGGCATTAGCAATACAAAGTTTCCAATTTGAAGATATGGTGACGCAACTTGCTGCGCATATTGAAAATAAGGCAACCGGGTTAATACATGTTTCCAGTCTAATGTCGGAAGTATATGAAAAAAATATATCAAGTGAAGAAATAAAGGAACATATGCAATTAGCATATAAAGAACTGGAAAAATATAACCACCGTTCAGTGGCTCAACAAGATTTGGAAGTGGGTGAAATAGATCTGTTTTAAGACATATATTCAGGAGTAGATTATGGCAATATCAACGCAAGTTAGTAGCGACAATTCAGAAGTAAAATTACGCATTCATGGTCGTTTTGATTTTGATTCACATGAAGATTTCGGTCGTGCCCTTGAATACACAAAAAGTTATCCTCATGCGAAGTATCTGCTTGATTTCAGTGATGTAACGGACATCGATAGTTCTGCGTTGGGTATGTTGTTATTACTGCGTGATGCGCTTGGAGGTGAAGGAGCAAACATGGAAATTATGCGTTGTACAGCAGATATTCTGGAAGAATTTAAAATAGTCAATTTCTTTAAAATGTTTAAAATTTCATAGTGTGTTTAATGATTTTTCGATTGTCCATTAATTTATTTTAGAAAAATATTAACTGGCTCGCGCATTTATTATGAAAATACTTATTGTTGACGATGATCTGATGAATCAGGAATTTCTTGAAATTCTACTTAATGAGTTTGGTCATCAGGTTGTTTTAGCAAGTGATGGCGAAGCAGCAATTGAGAAATTTACAACAGAACAGCCAGATTTAATTTTAATGGATGTTATCATGCCTGGCATGGATGGTTATGTAGCCGCGAGACGTATCAAGTCAATAGCTGGTAGTAATTTTGTACCGATTATTTTTTTATCGTCACTCACAAGTACTGAAGATTTTCGCAAGGCAATCGATGCGGGTGGTGATGATTTTCTATTTAAGCCATATAATAAGGAGTTAATAAAGGCAAAAATTGACGCAATGTCGCGAATACGTGAATTTAATGTTGAACTACAGCAGCATAAGTTGACGCTAGAAAAACATCTAAAGCAACAGCAACGTGAACTCAAACTGGCAGAGCATATTTTTAGGACAATTGTTGACAGTGGTTCGTCTGATATTAGTTGTGTAAGAAAATGGGTATCACCTGCATCCGTCTTTTGTGGCGATCTCCTGCTTTGTACACAAATTCCTTCAGGCAGTATACACATACTGTTGGGTGACTTTACCGGGCATGGGCTGACGGCAGCCCTTGGTGCCTTGCCCGCATCGGATATATTTTATGGTATGTCCAATAAAGGATTGTCTATTAAGGAGATTGCAACCGAATTAAATAGAAAATTATTCACTTTGTTACCGACTGAAATATTTTTTGCAGCGAGCTTGTTTGAGTTAGATGTTCAACAGGAAACATTGGGGATTTGGAATGGTGGTTTGCCCAATCTATACATCAAGTCTTCAGAAACTAATGACGTTAAAAGCATTGCATCAACGCATCCCCCGCTAGGGATTATGAACGAACGAGATTTTGACTCTTCTATTGAATCCGTCTCATTGTGCGGTAATAAAAAGGTTTATGCATACACTGATGGACTCTCTCAATCGGTATCCGAAGAAGGTGAAAAATTCGGAGATAAAAGGGTTGAAAAAATATTGACTGATGGAAATTTAGATATCGACTATTTTGAACGTTTAAAAGACACTGTGAAAAATTACGTGGGTGCGAATGAACAAATGGATGACATTTCTCTTATTGAGATAGATACGGCGAAGATAGAGCGTTGACGATATACCCGTAGCGTTTGGGATTTAGGTGCAGACGCTACGGGTATATACGACAGACAGTGAGTGTGAGCATGGATCAACGTGTTAAAAACAAAAAAACAATATTGGCTGCTGATGATAATGCCCAGTCTCTAAAGTTACTGGTTGATTGTCTTGATAGCGAAGATTATCAAATTATACAGGCAAAGGATGGACAACAGGCATGGGATACCATTTGCGACGCTCAATATCACTTCGATGCGTTAATCCTTGATCGTAAAATGCCTCATCTTAGCGGCATGGATATATTGACGCGGTTAAAAGATATTGAAGAATTAAAACACATTCCTGTCATATTTCAAACCGGGTTATCCTCAGAAGAACACGTTATAGAAGGTATACAGGCTGGTGTCTACTATTACCTTACAAAGCCTTATGTAAGAAAAGTGCTGCTTACTATACTTGAAACGGCTGTAAATGATTATGATCGCTATAGGAAGTTACAAAATGAAGTTTTCGACAACGTTTGTTCTATGAATATGATGCAATCCGGTCATTTTCAACTTCGTACGTTGGATGAAGCCAGAGTGCTGTCTTGTTTGTTGGCGAATGCGTGTCCCAAGCCAAGGGCGATTGTCACCGGTCTGTCGGAGTTACTTATCAACGCCATTGAGCACGGTAATTTGAGTATTAGTTATGAAGAAAAAACAGAACTACTTGAAAAAGGACTTTGGCGCGAAGAAGTCGAGCGCCGTCTTGGATTGGTGGAAAATTGCAATAAGATTGTTGATGTAAAACTGAAAAAAGAAAACCAGGAAATTATGATTACAATTCAGGATGAGGGTAGCGGATTCGATCCCTCATCCTATATGGAAATAGATCCAAAACGGGCAACGCATTCTCATGGGCGTGGTGTGGCATTTGCCAAACTGATTAGCTTTAACGCTATTGAATACGTTGGATGTGGCAACAAGGTGGAGGCAAAAATAAAATTGAGTAAATAATTAATTGTTGTATGCCATTGATAATTAAAAACTTTATCTGGCTTTATCGTAAAATTCAAGGCCAGGATTCAGCGTTTATGCAGACCGGTTTCTAAAGTTTGATGTCAAATAGACGACAATATTTGTATCGATAATATCGATAATAACGATTGAATATGGTGCGGTTTAGTAGATACAGGCCAAGTAAGATTCAACGTGTCTTTTTTTGTATAAGCTGCACTGAGCGAGTTTTCTATCATGATTAAACAATTGGATTCCCCAGCAGACAAATTAAAGTTGTTACGCGAAAAATACGCAACCAATTTGCCTGGGGAACTGCAGAAACTCGATGAAAAATGGAAAGAGTTTAATGACAATTCGTCTGACATAAATATATTACGGACCTTGTATGCCAATTTTCATAAATTGGCAGGTTCAGGTGCCACGTTTGGTTTTTCCTCATTGAGTAATATTGCGCGTTCCCTGGAAAACCTGGTCAGACAAAATGTAGAAAAAGAAACAAGCCTGGAACGTGGGCAATTTGCTCAGGTTAATATTTTACTCGAATCACTAAGAGAAGCGGCTACACACCCGGAACGCGTCGATAGTGTGATGGCTGCGAGCGCAGTCTCGTCTATCAATGTCAGTTTGGAAAATCAACATAACAGAAAAATTATTTTTTTGTTGTCGAGTGATGATGTATTTTCGTCAAGTTTCGCCAAACAGGTTTGTGCATATGGCTATGAAGTCAGTATTTTTTCAAACTTTACGGAATATAAAAAGTCACATCAGGAAGCACCGCCTATCGTCGGTGTGATGGATATGCATTATTTCGATGGTGAGGAGAATAGGAAAACGTTTACTGAGATGAACGAATTTCACGATGAGGAAATACCAGTGATATTTTTATCGAAAGAAGGCGATATAAATACAAGGATCAGGGCGGTCAGGGCCGGAGCGCTGGGGTTCTACACATTGCCTGTAGATATCAATTCACTGGTGGATACACTCGATAGCCTGGTCACGTTTCGGGAAACAGAACCCTATAGGGTGCTCATTGTAGATGACTCAACTTATTTATCCGCGCATTATGCGTTAATTTTGCAACAAGTCGGTATGGAAACACGTGTTGTGACTAACCCACTGGATGTATTGGAGCACCTCGAAAACTTTAGTCCAGAATTAATTTTATTGGATTTGCATATGCCGGAATGTGAAGGCACAGAATTGGCCAACGTGATAAGGCAGCAGGAAGCCTTTATCAGTGTGCCAATCGTTTATTTGTCCGGTGAAACGGATGTCGTCAAGCAATTAGATGCATTGCGTATCGGAGGGGACGAGTTTTTGAGTAAACCGATTGGCCCTGTGTATTTGTTGTCTACAGTAACAAATAGAATCAAGCGGTCGAGAGTATTGCGGTCTCTTATGGTCAGAGACAGTTTGACGGGATTGCTCAATCATACTAGAACAAAAGAAATGCTTGTTATGGAGATGGATCGCGCGCGAAGGCGGAAATCCAATATGTGTTATGCCATGATTGATATAGATTATTTTAAAACTGTAAATGATCAATTTGGTCACCCTGAGGGTGACAGGGTGATTAAGCATCTTTCTACGTTACTACGTCAACGTTTAAGAAAAACGGATGTTATCGGCCGCTATGGTGGCGAAGAGTTTGCCGTTATTTTAATTGACGCAGACGAGACCGAAGCTCAACGTATACTTAATGAAATAAGAGAAACATTTGCAGGTATTGCACATCAGGCAAATGGTATTGATTTTAATGTTACCTTGAGTTGTGGGATCGCAAGTTTCCCCAGCATTGAAGATCCAGGCAGTATAAACGATGCAGCAGATAAAGCGCTGTATAAAGCAAAAAACAGTGGGCGAAATCAGGTTGTCTTGTTCGATGATCTTTAACCTGGTCCATTAAATAACGAGAAATACGCTATGAAATTCGATGACCACCATGTGCATGCAACTTTTTTAAAGTTTAGTTTAGAGCTTCAGGCACAAATACCTAATAAGTTTAAAAAAATAGTTCAGTTAGCTGGTCAATTGAAAAGTACTGATTTCCCGTTTGAACACATTCAGGAGCTATATCGCCTATCTCATAATCTTGGTGGTTCCGCCAAAACATTTGGTATTGAAGAAGTGGCGACGAAATCCCTGGCGTTGGCTAACTGTGTTTACCCTCTTCTTAATAGTGATTTTGTTTATGACAGAAGTGTTGTGATCGCGGAAATAAAAAAAATAGAATATTTTGTTCATAAATTGAAAGTCGCAGTTACTAATTTACAATTGCCTATCAATGCTAAAGTCGAGGTGAATGTCTGTGGATAATAAAACAGTGCTTATTGTCGATGATAGTCGTGTGTCGCGAATGATGATAAAAGCTATAGTTGTCGATGTTTTTCCTGAATGGAATATTATTGAAGCGGCTAATGGAGATGATGCGCTAGCAAAAAGTATCGACATACATGCCATTGATATCATGATTCTTGATTTCAATATGCCAGGAATGGATGGCTTGACATTAGCTGCGATATTGAAAGAAAAGTACCCAAAAGCACAGCTATCACTGTTGACGGCTAATATTCAGGAAAGTATACAACGTAAAGCCGATGCACTCGGCGTCGGTTTTGTCAAAAAACCGATTACACAAGAAAAAATACAAGGAATATTAGCGTATGCATGAAGAAATAGAAATACTCAATGAAATACAGCAGGATGCATTGACGGAAGTGTTCAATATGGGCATGGGCTCGGCAGCTGCATCGCTAAGTGAAATGGTCGGCGAAGAAGTTGAGCTAACCGTGCCTGAAATCAGTTTTGTTAATAAAGAAGATGCTATTCGTTTATTGACGGTACAAAATTCGGGCGATGTAAGTGGGGTTTCCCAGGGCTTTAGTGGTCCCTTGGGTGGTGTGGCAATGCTTATGTTTCCCATCGACCAAAGTTTGGAAATTGTTCGTTTAGTGCTACAAGATACGGTGTCATTGGACAGATTGACGGAGTTTGAAGAAGAGGCGTTATGTGAAATTGGTAATATTATTCTTAACTCCGGGTTAAGTAGCCTCGCCGACGTATTTGAACAGGAAATGGAAAGTTCTTTGCCGGTATTTTCGCAGGGTAGCTGCGAGGAAGTCATGAATGGTAAAGGCGTAAATGAAAGGCGTATTGATATTGTGATGTTTTTGCAGGTAAATTTTAAAATTGAAAAACATGCAACGAATGGGCACGTGGTTTATCTATTGGATGTAGATTCAATTCAAAGCCTGGCAGAAAATCTGGATCGGTTTTTGGAAAAGCTTAACGTTGACCTGGTTGTCGAATAGCTGCTTACGGACATAGGTACTTTTACACATACAGAGTCATACAGACCTAGGTACTTAATTGATAGTAAAATAATAGCGAAATTAACATAGTGTAGCCAATTATGTCACAAAGTAATTCCAACGAAATAGAATACAGCGATGACAGCTTTCAGCTCTTACATAGTTTGTTTGATGTGTGCAGTTACGGTGTCATTGTTATTGATAATAGTGGGGACATTATTTTGTGGAATAGCTGGGTTGCAGACAGATCCGGTGTGCAGGGTTCAGTCGCACAGGGTAAACAATTGTCTTACATCTTTCCACAATTGAGTCAGTCACGCTTGTTTGGTTTGATAGACAATGCACTTAAAAAATGTGCTTCAGGTATGCTATCGCACGCACTGAATAAAGTACCCTTTCCATTATACGACCCTCAGGATGCACAGCAAAAAATTAAACACGCTGTTTATGTGAGGCCAATAACATTGGCCAATGGTACACGCTATTGTGCGATAGAATTGAACGATGTCACCGCTGCGCTAAGACGAGAGCAGCAATTAAGAAAATTGGCGGATCAAGAACAAGAAGCAAAAATAGCCGCGGAAAATTTGTCGCATCTTAAGTCGGGATTTATATCAACAGTAAGCCATGAACTACGTACGCCACTGACGTCAATACGCGGGAGCCTGGGGTTAATTGCAGGTGGTGCTGTCGGTGAATTGCCAAAACAATCTATGCCACTAATAGATATTGCTCAAAAAAATACAGAACGATTATTGTTATTAATTAATGACATTTTGGACATGGAAAAAATTGAATCCGGTAAACTGTCATTTGAATACAAGTCAGTTGATGTGATGGCTTTTCTAGAACAAGCGTTGGAGGCTAATATTGGTTATGCTGAACAACACGGCGTTTCAATCCGCATCGCCGCCATGGAAAAGGGTGCAAAAATATATGCTGACAGTGACCGTTTGATGCAGGTAATGAATAACTTGATATCCAATGCAGCTAAGTTTTCGCCTGAGGGAAATACAGTGGAAATCTCAGCTGTTCGCCATGGTGGTGAAATACGTATATCCGTGACAGACCATGGGCCTGGGATTCCCAAGGCATTCCAGGCACATTTATTTGAAAAATTTACACAGGCAGATTCAAGTTCCACGCGCACAAAAGGAGGAACTGGGTTGGGCATGAATATAAGTCAGTTCATTGTTGAGAAACACAGCGGAAAATTGCGCTATATTACTGACGAAAATATTGGCACAACCTTATACTTTGATTTGCCAGAATGGGCGGATAGTAGCAACGCTAATTTAGACGGTGGTACGCTAGACCAACAAGAGTTGGACGATCAAAAACGTATTCTCGTGTGCGAAGATGACGTTGATATCGCGACAGTTTTGCGATTAATGCTGGAACAAAATGGGTTTACCGTTAATGTTGCTCATAACGCGGCTGTTGCAAAGGAATTGCTTAATAGTCGCCATTTTAACGCTATGACATTAGATATTAAGCTTCCGGGGCAAAACGGATACTCCCTATATAAAGAAATTCGTCAGTGTTCTAAAATTCGAGAACTACCCATTATCGTTGTCTCTGCGGAAGTGGATGAAGCAAAGCAAAAACTGGCCGGGAGTGCGGTTGGCATTGCTGATTGGCTAAGTAAACCCCTTGATCAGGGCCGGTTGATATCAGCGATAAAATTGGCCTCAGCTCAAAATAGCCATGAAAATAGCTTGCCCCGGATATTGCACGTTGAAGATGACCTTTCGATATCAGGATTTATAAAAGAATTATTGGAAGATAAGGCGAAAATCAATCACGCAACAACATTGTCAGACGCCAAAAAATTGATAGAAAGTGAAAAATTTGATGTGGTATTACTCGATGTGGGTCTACCAGATGGTTCTGGTTTGGATTTATTGGGATTTATTCAGGCTAAATCGCCTTCTACATCCGCAATCGTATTTTCTGGTCAGGATGTGACTGAAGAGTCTGCACAACAACTTAAAGATTCATTGTTTAGCGAGCGTACCGGCCATGAGGATTTGGCGGAGTCGATTAGACATTTGATACATTGAGGATGTTCGCTACACATCGCGTATTGAAGAGGAAAAATGATGGCTATAGATGAACTAAAAAAAATACTTTATGTAGAGGACGAACCCGATATACAGGCAGTCGCTAAAATAGCGTTAGAAGCTGTCGGTGGATTTACATTGAAGGTCTGTAGTTCTGGCGAAGAAGCATTAATGAATGCAGTGGAATTTTTACCACAGTTACTATTATTAGATGTCATGATGCCGGGAATGGACGGGCCAACCACGTTGGCTGAGTTACGAAAATTATCCGAAATAGCCAATGTGCCTGCTATTTTTATGACGGCGAAAGTGCAACCTCAGGAAGTTGAACATTTTAAATCATTGGGTGCGATTGATGTTATCGCGAAACCTTTTGATCCCATGACGTTGGCAACAACGATTAACACTAGCTGGGCAGAAAAAAATTAAACAGTTAACGAAATTTTTTACGCAGTATCGGATCCTCACTTGCGCTTTGATTCAATAATGTGCAGCAGGTTATGCAAATAAATTTCTCGAATGGTGGTTGCCAATCAAAGGATGTTCGAATACCTGATATTGCGATATGGGTGATTATCATTGTTTGCATTACGCCCTTTTTTCTTAATCGACTTGGTATCGATTTCGGGCAACAACTTATTTCCCTTCCTCAGACACCCACAATTGATCAGATGTTCTATCAATTGAGTGGTGCATTTACACATACTCTTCTGGAATGGACTGCGTTTAGCGTCGCAATATTTACAGTCGTACTGGCATTCAGTCATTTTAAAATTACTCATGATCTTTCCACGGCGGTTATCGGCATTGCTTTATTTACCGCGGGTTGTATGGATGCCTTCCACACGTTGGCAGCGGATAGACTAATTGATGCGGTTGCGGATAATAACGATCTGATTCCATTTACCTGGGCACTTAGTCGTGTTTTTAATGCTTCCATATTAATAATGGGTGTGAGTTTGTTATTGTTTCAAAAAAATATTTCAGGGAAAGGTTCAACAATGTTTGTTGTTCTTACTACGCTTTTGTTTGGCGTGGTTGCTTATAGCGTGATTCATTATAGTGCAGCAAGTCACAGTCTTCCAAACACCACATTTCCTGATGCAATAATAACTCGACCTTACGATCTTTTACCTCTTGTATTGTATTTAGTTGCGGGTATATTTCTTTTTCCTTCATTTTTTCGTCGCTACCCCAGTTTGTTCGCGCATGCGCTAATTATAAGTACAGTGCCTCAAGTATTTACGCAGTTACATATGGTATTTGGCTCAGTGGCGCTGTTTGACAATCATTTCAATATTGCCCATTTCCTCAAAGTCGTTGCCTATGTTGTGCCACTTGCCGGCCTGTCTCTGGACTACATTCGAAAACAACAATCGTTAAAGGATGAAATTATAGAACGTGCGTCAATAGAGGTCGCACTTAAGGAGTCTGAAGTTCGCCAGAGAGCCGTGTTAGAAACCATGGCAGATGCGCAAATTACAATGGATGAACTTGGCATCATTGAATCTATTAATCCAGCGACACAGAGCATGTTTGGCTATACTGCTGGCGAGTTAATTGGACAGAATATTACTCGATTAATGCCGGATCCCTACAGTCGAGAACATGATCATTATTTGGCCGATTATCTTGATGCGAACGAATCACATGTCATTGGTAACTTAGTAGAAGTATCTGGCCTTAGAAAAAATGGTGAAATATTTCCGATTGAATTGTCTGTTAATGAGATGTGGTTCAGTCAGCAACGCATGTACAGCGGGATATTAAAAGATGTAACTGAGAAAAAATCAGCTGAAGAAAAATTGACACAATTTAAAACAACACTGGATTTGACAATGGATTGTGTTTTTATGTTTAACCCTGACTCATTAAAATTCTTTTATGTAAACCAGGGTGCCATAGAGCAGGTGGGTTACAGTAGATTCGAATTAATGGAAATGAAACCATTTGATGTCAAACCTGATATAAGTGAGCAGAATTTTCATGATATGACGGCTGCAATGATATCAGGTGATAAACCTGTCCATAATTTTGAGGCAATACATCAGCATAAAAATGGGCAGCGTGTTCCCGTCGAGATATTTTTACAATATATTTCTCCACCGGGTGAGTCACCCCGGTTTGTCGAGATTGTACGTGATATTACTGAAAGAAAACGTATCGAAAAAATGAAAAATGAATTCATTTCCACTGTGAGCCATGAGCTTCGCACACCACTTACATCACTACGCGGATCAATCGGGTTAATTACAGGCGGTGCAGTAGGTGAGGTGTCAGAAAAAGCAAAATCTTTGTTGACTATTGCAAATAATAATTCAGATCGTTTACTGCTGTTAATTAATGATATTTTGGATATCGAAAAATTGGAATCCGGTAATATGCCATTCGATTTAAAATATACGCGGATAGTGCCGCTCATGGAGCAGGCCATAGCGGATAATGAATCCTATGGTTTACAATATGATATCAATTACAGGTTAATAAAACACGTATCGGATGATACCCATGTGATGGTTGATAGAGATAAATTCATACAAGTAATGGATAATTTAATGTCGAATGCGACAAAATTTTCACCAAAGGGAGCGACTGTCGATATCGGTGTTGAGTATTTTAATGATAAAGTTCGCATCAGTGTCACTGATCGTGGTAAAGGTATACCAACAGCATTTCAGCCAAAGTTGTTTGAAAAATTCACTCAATCCGATTCTACAGATACACGTTCCGTGGGTGGTACGGGTTTAGGTATGAATATAGTAAAAGAAATCGTTGAAAAACATAATGGAGAAATAAGCTTTGTTTCACATGAAAATGTTGGCACGACGATATACGTCGATATAAATAGTACCACGACAACATCACCCGGTTTGCTCGCAACCGAGGAAAGTTAATTATATCATTGTTTCTCTCCTTGTGGTGTGCTTAGAATTACAAGTTGACGCAACATTGTTTCTTACATCAGCAGTTCCTGAATTGATGTCAATATGAAAGTTAAAGAAAATAAAGGTAATAACGATATATTAGATGTAAATGGTTATCTCGACTATTGAATTGTGCGATGCAATGGGAATTTTGAGTGACAGCA
>CAZWBV010000001.1:16167-16880 GCA_964632225.1 uncultured Gammaproteobacteria bacterium
CTGCCGTCCCCGGTGAGTTGTTGTGGCTAAATTTATTTATAAGAAGAATGAGCCAGGTGATTTATGTCTGAAAATGCGACAACAGTTTCACTGCAGAATAACACCAATAAACTATCTCTAAAAATCGAAACACTGCAGCAGCTTTGGGAAAAATTGTGTTTTGTAAATTGGAGCAACGAGGCTTTTCAATCAATGCGCCAAATCATCGGTGGGTTGGTCGCAGAAAGTAAGGCGCTTGGTAATCACAACGCATGTGATACCGCAGTTAATTTTGTGTCCTATATGGACACCATTATTGAGTCTGGACAAGTACCGGACGAAACACAGCGCTACCAGATTAGTCAGCTTATTTTTGCGTTAAAAAGTACAACGGATGTAAGTTATGAGCTATCTGAGGACGTTATTCAGAAAAATACGGATCTGCAAAAGACGGAAAATCTTCATTTTCCTGAATTAAACAACAGAAACGATAAACTTATTTATATCGTAGATGATGATGAAATTTTAACTGAATTTATTTCGGTGCAATTAGCTGCGAGCGGGTATTCAGTTCTTCTATTTAGTAATCCTGAAGAAATGCTCCTGACATTGGAGATGGATAAACCCGCAGCGATACTAATGGATGTTGTTTTTCCAAATAGCAATTATTCCGGTATTGATGCGGCGAAAAAAATGGCTGCACAAACTAATCATAACATACCCTTTATGTTAAT
>CAZWBV010000001.1:16890-26860 GCA_964632225.1 uncultured Gammaproteobacteria bacterium
GTACTGATATGTCAGCACGTATTCAGGCGATACGCGTAGGGTGTGCCGCTTATTTTACAAAACCCATCGAAGTTATTGACGTGGTAAATAAATTGGATGAGTTACTGCTGCACAATAATAGTGGGCCACATAAAGTATTGGTAGTAAGTGATAATGTTAACCTTGCCGACAATTGTTCTGATGTATTGCAACTCGAAGGAATGAAATCACTGGTTGTGAAACAGCCGTTGGAAGTTATTCAGTACATTCGAAGCTTTGATCCGGACCTGGTATTGATGGATGTAGACTTAAATATTTGCAAAGGTACGGAATTATCAGCCGTGATAAGACAAGAATCTGATTTAAAGTATTTACCTGTTGTTTACTTATCATCTGACTTAGATTCGCGCATGTTACAATCCGCGCTTTCTCAAGAAGGTGATGAATTTTTAACAAAACCAATCGATGAAAAAAACATGGTTTGTGTTGTGCGGCGCAACATTGAAAGAGTAAAAAGATTGACAGCTGGTTTGGGCTTACATAAAAAAATTGATCCCGATGTGGGTTTGATAAAATTAAAGAAATTTTTGGCAGATGTTGAGGTCGCAATTTTATCTTGCTTTGAAAATGACAAAAAAAAATCAGTGCTTTGGGTAGGGTTTGACCGGCTGGAGAAGATATACAGGGAAGTGGGCGCTGGTTACTCTAATTCAATCATAAGACAGATATCTTACGCCATACGTTCCTGTTTGACAGAACATGATCACATTACAAAATTCAGTGATACTGTTTTCGCGATTTTGACAATTCCTCGTGAGCCGAAAGATACGCGAGAATTAGCAAACTCTATCTGTGAAAAGGTCAATAGTCTGTTAATTAAAGTCACGAATAGAAGTTTTAGTTTGAAATGTACTATTGGTATATCGCACGTACACCCACTTTCACATAGTGGCAGGAAGTTACTGGCTGAAGCAGAGAACGCTTGTGTTCTTGCGAGCGACTTGGGTTCAGATGTGGATTTAGGTGTGGGTTCAGGTGAAAGTTCGAATGGGATGCCCAAAAAAAATAGTGTTATTGAGTATAGCCATAAAGTTGAATCATCGAGTGACAGTGATATATTTACTTTTTCACATCAGGGGATAGAGAAAGGCCTGCGCGAAAATAATTTTAGTCTGGTATTTCAACCTATATTAAGTATTGGTGAGAAGAAGGAAGAACTCTACGAGGTTCTGGTGAGAATGTTGGGCGAAGATGGCGAATTGTTATTACCAGGAGAGTTTTTACCCGTCGCATCTGATAGAGGCATAATGCACGAAGTGGATCGCTGGGTCATTGATCATGCCATTACTAAGCTTTCAAATGACTATCACGCCCGGTCCCGTGCGAATTTGTTCATAAAACTGTCCAGCGAATCGTTAAATGACAAAATGTTAATCACTTGGGCCAGTAATTGTATAAAAAATTCAAGGATTAGAGGTCAGCAACGGATATTTTTTGAATTGAGTGAACGGGCTGTTGCTGAAAATATGAGTAGTGTAAAGGAATTTGGTAAAAATATGAAAAATATTGGTTGTGGCATTGTGTTAGATCATTTTGGTAGCACTGAAAATTCAATAAAAATACTGAACGAACTGCCAGTTGATTTTGTAAAAGTGCATAGCACATCGATCAATGAGATTTCGCAAGATAAAAATATCAGAATCCGATATGAAGGGCTTATTCGTCAAGCACTGGAAAAATGTGACGATGTCATTGTCGGTGCAGTGGAGAATCCGCACAATCTATCACTTATCTGGGAGTGGGGAGTCAGATATGTGCAGGGCTATTTTATTCAGCCACCACATGAAGACCTTCTGTTTGATTTTGAAAATACAATCAACTTTAAATAATCGCTATATAATAATAACTACAAATAATAACTACAAATAAAGTGAGTTCAGCTGGGGTTGCTGTACTCCTCTATTGACTAATCTATGCGCTCAGGTAGCTTAATGCCGATTGCGCCAAACAGTGTTTCCAGGTTTAACGGTTTTGCCAGGCAGGTTTCCGCACCTGCAGCGACGATTTGTTCTACATTTTCGGGCGTATGGTAACCCGTCATGGCGATAATTCGAATTGCAGATGAACTGGGGTTTTCTTTTAATAATCGACAAACTGAAAATCCGTCGAGACCTGGCATCATTAGGTCTAATAAAACAATATCAGGTTTAAAGATTTGTATTTGGCATCCCGCTTCAAATCCATTGGGTGCCGTTTGCAGTGTAATGTTGTCAGGATGGTTACTGAGCACTTCATAAATATACCGGGCCAGTTGTTCATCGTCGTCGACAACTAAAATGCGTAAACTGTCATGTGCAGGCGGCAGGATTGAAATACCGTGTTTACGAGCAAATATCTCGACATGTTGTTTAGTATAGCGCCGGTGTCCGCCCGGTGTTGTTAATGCGGTTAACATGCCTTTTTGCGCCCATTGTCTGACAGTAACAGGCGAAACCATTAACATCTCTGCAACTTCATTTGGTGTTAGGTAATTTTTATTTTTCATAGTAATTGACGTTTTTTTGGATCAAATCGATTAATTGGATTAAATAGATTAATTAGCAATAAATATGCCATTTAGTCAGAAGCAATCTGATCATATCATTCAGAATAAATATAATACGTAAGTCTGATCCTAAATATAATACCCTGTTTTGTAATTTAATTTTGTCTAAAAGTTAACAATTGTAAACATTTCTAAAGCCAAGCCATTTAATAACGATATTACTGATAATAATCGCTTTATTCGAGTTTAATGATTAGGCAAGTCGCTATTAGCGTAGGTTACGGGTGATTCATTAAATATAAATTAATCGTCTGTGAACGGCAATATAAGCGAACCGTTGGTATACGAATTCTGTCTCGTCTGATTTAAACATCGAATTGTAAAGTTTCAAGTAAAAATTATCGTCTAAAGACGGATGTGTTTATGGCCGTAAACGTTGCAAAACGAATTGTAGAGCAGGCAACGGGTGAATTACCGTCACCAACAGGCATTGCGCTCACTATTTTGCAACTTACCCAACGCAATGATACGTCGGTAAAGGACATTGCCCGTGTGACGAAGTCCGATCCAGCGCTTTCCGGGCGTTTGTTAAAATTTGTGAATTCCCCCAAGGTTGGTTTGTCGCGTCCTGTTGTCTCTGTTGAAACTGCGGTATCGATGCTTGGTATTCGTGTAGTTAGACAATTAACGTTAGGCATTTCTGTTCTTGCTAATTCACGTACTGGCCCTTGCAAAAATTTTGATTATGCTCTTTTCTGGTCAGAATCACTGGCAACGGCCTTTGCTGCAAAACTTTTATGTGAAAAAAATAAAATTACGCAACCCGATGAAGCGTTTGTTTTGGGTTTGCTTTGTCAAGTTGGTATTCTAGGGTTAGCCAATATCTATCCAGATCTATACAGCGAGATATACGCGTCAGTATCTCAATCAGATATCAAGCAAAGGCTAGCCAAAGAACAACAGGTATTGGGTATTGAGCATATCGAATTGACGTTGGCGTTGCTTCAGGACTGGGGCTTACCCGCGTTATTCCTCGAAGCCGTGCAACAGTTTAAAACAATAGATTCTAATCCCTCGGCAGACGATTCCCGTAGCATCAAGCTGGCTCGAATGATTAAATTTTCTTCCCTTATAGGAAAGGTCTGTGTATCGACATCAGAGGATGAGGGCGCACAGGCCAAAAAAGCAGCGCGGCTAATTGAGCAAAGTCGTCAGCTCGATTTATCAACGGAAGAAATCGAAGAGTTGCTTGTCGATGTTGGGCAGCAATGGAAGGAATGGGGCAGTTTAATGGACGTACCTGCTGCCGACGTACCTTCTTTTTCTGAACTCATAAAATTGGCCAGTCAATATGACGCCAGTAATCGCAACAAAGCAGGGTTGCGTGTTCTGGTAATAGACGATGATCCTATACTGGTGAAAATATTGCAGCAACAGTTGGAGAACAATGGTCACTACGTGATAACCGCTACCAGTGGCCGTGAAGGATTGCAGGTAGCGCTGGAGGCCAAACCACAATTGATCATCACCGACTGGACTATGCCGGATATGGATGGCGTCACCCTGTGCCGCGCGCTGCGTGAAGCCCGTTTTGGCCAGCTTCTCTATATTATCATGCTGACGGTTCACGACGACGAGGCGCATTTAGTTCAGGCATTTGAAGCGGGTGCGGATGATTATCTAGTCAAGCCATTTAATGAAAATATACTCATTGCCCGCATATGTGCGGGTAATCGGGTTATCAAGTTGCAGCGCGAAGTTGATAGAGAGCGACAGCATAACCACTTATATTTGGATACCGTCGAGGTTACCATTGCCGGTCTGGATGCCAGCGGAAGAATTACACTGGTCAACAGAAATGGGTGTGAATTACTGGGTTACACAGAACGGGAGTTGTTGGATGAAAACTGGTTTGAGCGATTTGTGCCAGATCACCTCGTCAAAGAATCGCAGCAGATATTTTCAAAATTAATGAACGGCGAGATCGAGTTAGCACAGTACTGTACTCAAACGCGTATTAAATGTGCCAATGATGAAAAAACCATGTCGTGGCACTACAGTTTTTTCTACGACGCTGAGGGAAATATAGATGGATTGTTGTGTGCAGGTGAAGATATTACAGAACGTATTCACTCTGAAAATGAAAAAAGCTTGTTGGAAAAACAATTGCAGCAGTCACAAAAAATGGAATCGATTGGTTTGTTAACCGGTGGTCTTGCACATGATTTTAACAATATTTTGTCCTCTATTATGGGCTACACCAGTTTGGCGCAAGAGCGTTTTTCAAAAGACAACGCAAAGTTAGCTGATTATCTCAATGAAGTGTATCACGCAGGGGAGCGTGCCCGAGATCTGGTTGCACAAATGCTGGCGTTTAGTCGCGGTGGTAGCAGTGAACCACAGGCGCTGGCGTTGCTGCCGTTAGTGGGCCAGGCCATTAAAATGCTTCAGTCTACAATTCCGTCGAGCATAGAATTGAAGACAGATTTTTCTACAGATTTGCCTAAAATTATGATGGACCCAGTGCAATTGCATCAAATTGTCATGAATCTGTGTATAAATGCGAGGGATGCAATGCAAGGAAGTGGCAAGCTTGGCGTCAAATTGCAGTTAGTGAAGCGCCAGAAAACGGTCTGTACTTCTTGCCACAGTGAAATTGAAGGTGTTTATGTAGAATTGCAGGTAAACGATACGGGTAAGGGCATAGAACCTGAAAACAGGGCACGCATATTTGATCCCTTTTTCTCTACAAAAGATATCGGTAAAGGCACTGGAATGGGTTTATCAATGGTGCATGGTATTGTTCACAAACACGGTGGGCACATAGAACTGCAAAGCAGTCCACAACTGGGAACAATATTTAGCATGCTATTCCCCACAATCAACAACATTGCCCCTGACATTGAAAGAAATTTAAAAGCAAGAATCTCGCAACATATCCTGATAGTTGACGATGAACAATCAGTTGCAAATTTTTTAAAAGAAATTATGGAAATGCGCCAATACCGTGTCACTGTTATGACAGACAGTAAAAAAGCGCTGGCGTTGTTTGCGCAAAACCCAAATGCATTTGATGTCGTTATAGCAGATAACCTAATGCCAAACCTGACAGGTGCGAATTTATGCAAAGCAATGTTGAACATACGTACGGATATGCCTGTTATTTTATGTACAGAAAAAAATCAGGCGGTGGATGAATCCAGTCTACAGAAGTTAGGTATCAAGCGGGTTATCAACAAACCGGTTAATGTAAATTCGCTATTTAAAACTCTTGCGGCAGTGTTGGGAGAGTAGGGCGTTGACTTATTTATTTAAAAAGAATCTATTCAATAACAGTTTATTCAATAACAGTATCAAAACCAGAATAGCGTTGATTGTCAGCCTGTTTGTTTTCGTCACAGCTATCTTGGTTGGTTTAGTTTTTTATATTGGAGGTAATAACTATATCGTAGAAAAAGAACTGGAGACGCTGGAACACCATTTAAAAGAACAAGGATTACTACTGTCAGCCCATCTGCAGGCACCGAGAGAAGATGTTTTGTTTTTAGCTTCCACGCCGCCCATTAAAGGCATTATTCGGGCAACACAATTGAACGGTGAAATTGATCCGTTCGATGGGTCCAGTAAAAATCAATGGCTATCAAGGCTGGCAATAATATTTGAAGAAATGCTTGTCGCTAAACCTGCTTATTTGCAAATACGCTTTATTGGCAAGGAAAAGGAACTTGTTCGTGTGGAAAATTTAAATGGGATCAGTTTTATAGTGCCTGAAAAATCATTACGGAATAAATATGAAAATACGCATTTTGCCGAAACGGCGAAATTAAAAGAAAGAGAGATTTACATGTCAGACATTGAACTCTATCGCGAGTTTGGTGAGCTTGCGCTTCCTTATTTGCCAGTTATTAGAATAAGTACACCGATATTTGATTCGCAGGGAATACTTTTTGGGATTGTTGTTGTCAATATGGATTTTACTTTTGTGTTGACTCAAGTTTCTGGTATAGGTGATTTACGTAACGAAATTCGCGCAGGTCGTTCTGAATTTTATGTAACGTCTGATAAGGGTGATTTTCTTGTACACCCGGATAATAAAAAATCATTTGGTTTTGAGTTTGGAAATCGTCACCTCATTCAGAATCAATATCCTGTTTATCGTGATTTGATAGAATTGAATAGTGCCAATAAAAAAAATTCGTACTCTGAAGATGGGCAGGCGATATTTGAAGCTAATGGAATAGAGAAAGTGGCGTATTTTCATAAATCGTATTTTGATCCAACATTTCCGCAACGTTTTCTCGGTATGGCTATAGTCGTTAATTACGATGATGTGGTCAGTGGCTCATATGCTATTCGCAACAAAAGCATATTGCTAGTGACGCTGTTGATTACGGTAGCGACAATTTTTGCTGTATTATTTGCTCGCATGATAACGGGTAACCTCATGCGTATTACCAATGCCGCAGAGGAGTTCGCTAATGGGAAGCGTGAATTTGATTTGCCAATAGATAGCCGGGATGAAGTCGGTGTGTTAGCGCGAACGTTGCAAAAAATGATGGATCAGGTGCAATTGCGTGATGAAGAGTTGCGACAAAGTGAAGCGCGGTTTTCAGGCATTATCGAACTGGCTGACGAAGGTATTATATCCCTTGACGAGGAACAAAGAATTATATTGTTTAATACAGGTGCGGAAACCATTTTTGGTTACAAAAAGGAAGAAGTGATAGGTAAGTCAATCGATTTTCTGCTTCCTGAGGCAGTGCGTGGAAAACATAAATGTTATGTTGAAGGTTTTGCCGCGTCAAAACATTCCTCACGAACCATGCGCAATAGGGGTGGGCTATTTGGGGTAAGAAAAAATGGTAAGCCGTTTCAGGTGGAGGCATCCATTTCCAACTTGCTGGTAAATGATAAAAAAATATTTACCGCTGTGGTGCGGGATGTTTCTGAACAAGTACGTGCACAGGAAGCTCTTTTGACGGTTAAGCGGAATTTATCAGAGGCGCAGCACATCGCAAAAATGGGTAGCTATTTATGGACTCTTGATAGCGGTGCGATGGAATGGTCGGATGAATTTTTTCAAATACTGGATTACGAGAAGGGTGTTCATGTCTCGATGTTAAATAAAATCACGGACCGGGTACATGAGGAAGATCAGTCGCTTTTTGACGAAGCACTGGAAAAAGTATTTGCATCAGATAAATCCGTTGATACCCGATTTCGCATTATGCTACCCAGTGGCAGTATTCGATCAATTATAATGAGTTTTCGACTCAGAGACAAAGATAAAAATAGCGTGAGAAAAGTCGCGGGTACAATTCAGGATGTGACCGATCAGATAAATACGGTAGAAGAAAAACAGGCATTGAAAAACCAACTACAACAATCGCAAAAAATGGACGCAATCGGTCAATTGACAGGCGGTATTGCGCATGATTTCAATAATATTCTGGCAGCTATAATGGGTTACACTAATTTGGCGCAAGAGCGTTTTGCACAAGATAATCCCGTATTAGAGGGATACCTGGATGAAGTTTATCGGGCTGGGGAACGTGCAACAGATCTTATTTCGCAGATGTTGGCTTTCAGCCGCGGTGGTAGCAACGAACCCAAAATTCTCGCCATACAGCCGTTGGTTGAAGAAGCGCTGAGCATGCTTAAATCCACTATCCCTTCGAGTATATCGGTAACGACGGACTATGAAAAAGATTTACCAAAAATAATGATGGATCCCGTGCAGGTGTACCAGTTAGTGATGAATTTATGTATAAACGCCCGCGATGCGATGTGTGGGCATGGAGAACTCGATATTACACTTCGGTCTGTTAATTTTATTGACGCTGAGACGTGTTGCAGTGGCTGCCAAAATCAGATCCAAGGAAATTTTTTGGAATTACAGATAAAAGACAGTGGTGATGGAATAGACCCAGAAATTATCGAGCGCGTTTTTGAGCCATTTTTTTCAACTAAAGATATTGGAAAAGGGACCGGCATGGGTTTATCCATGGTGCATGGTATTGTACATGAGCATGGCGGTCATATTATTTTAAACAGTAAACTGGGGGAAGGTACGGTGTTTCAATTGTATTTTCCAGGCGCTGACTACATCGAGAAAAATGCTAACAATGGTCACGCTACGGTGTCAGAGAAAACGAGGGTATTGCAGAATAAATCAGACGGTGACCCGCAGCACATTCTGGTGGTAGACGACGAAAGCTCGGTCGCTGGTTTTTTGCGGGAATTGTTCGAAACACGTGGATATAAAGTCACCGTGGAAATAGACAGCGTGAAGGCGTTGAATATTTTTAAGAACGACCCTGGCATGTTTGATCTTGTTATTACTGATCAAACCATGCCAAAACTAACGGGTGCCGAGTTATCAAAAGAAATTTTAAGCATGCGTTCTGATATGCCGATTGTTTTGTGTACGGGTTACAGTGAAGTTATTGATGAATCTGAAGCGTTTAAAATTGGCATTAATGAGTATTTAACAAAACCAATTGACCCGGTCAAACTGTGTAACGCAGTTTCCCGGTTAAGCAGTCATACAAAGTCTGTTATTTAAGAAAAATGGTGTAGCGGCAACGTTTGTGCTGCTTAGTATAGTTGTATTTCACTGAGCATGAATGAGTTGTGGAGCTTAAATCGTGGATGCAAGGCGCAATAAAGTTATCGTGGAAAAATCTCACGTACTTGTAGTGGATGATGACGAAGCCGTTGTTCGTTTTTTAGATGAGCTATTGTCCTATTCTGGATATACAGTGACCACAAAACGCGATGGTCAGTCAGCGCTTGATTTATATCGTGCCAATCCAAATCAATTTGATTTGGTGATTACAGACCAAACCATGCCGAGGCTAACGGGCATTGAGATGGCGCAAGAAATCTTAAGACTTCGGCCCGATCAGCTAATTGTCTTATGTACTGGTTTCAGTGAAGTGGTAAGTGAATCAAGCGCACTTAGTATGGGAATTAAAAAATACCTGCCTAAACCCGTTAATACATCTGAGCTAATTTGTATCTTGGATGAGCTAATACATCGAAAATCGTTGAAATAATACATTAATGGCAGGTTTAGAAAGGCAAAAAAAATACAAAAAATTCTCTCTATTTTACTAAATTAAAATCGCTTTAAACCGATAAAATCGATATATACGATTGACAGCTATTTGTTGCGTCGATATGTTGTAGGGTTATTAGCACTTACCCCATTTCTGGGTATTTGAAGTGAATTACAACATGTGCAGTTTTAGCGTTAATTTTTAGCGTTAATAACGGGGGGAAGAGATGAACGAAGGAAATCCGCTTTCATGTGGTGAATCCAGCGATACGTCACTTGAGGATGAGCTTACAAATCTGTCACCCGCTGTTAATTCAATTGACTCTGGGTTACCTGAAATAGAATCTCACGATGCTGAATTGCTGGAAAAACAATCACATTCAGAA
>CAZWBV010000001.1:26870-30820 GCA_964632225.1 uncultured Gammaproteobacteria bacterium
TAGCAATACAATTGAGCATGTTGGTTGCTCAAAGTTACATTTAGATGTCAGTGACTTGTTAGTTAGCTATCTGCAACAGTTGGGCGTTGAGTATATTTTTGGTGTGCCAGGGGGGGCGATAGAGCCTCTCTACAATGCCATGGCGAGGAGTGTTCGTCGCGGAGGTCTTCGGCCGGTTGTTGCCAGGCATGAGACTGGCGCGGTGTTCATGGCTCAAGGTTACTCAAGGGAGACAGGCAAATTAGGTGTTTGTTGCACGACTACTGGACCGGGTGCGATAAACGCATTGACCGGCGTTGCTTCCGCTTATTATGATGAAGTGCCCATGTTGATCATTACCGGACAAACGTCACAAGATAAGTTTGGTCGTGGCGCGCTTCAGGATTCCTCTCATAACGGCATAAGTACGCTTGGCATTTTTGAGCATTGTACATGTTACAACACAATGATTACTGACGTCGCGCAATTTGAAGCTGAATTAACGACAGCATTGATGATTGCGCTGGACAGATCTGGCCCGGCACACATAACACTGCCAGTTGATTTGATGCGTACATCATCGCAGGTAACTCAATCTACCTACGACATAAAAACGTTATTAAATAAATCAGTACTCACCGATATCAATGCAATTGAAGAGTTAATTACTGAACTGGATAATATAAAAAATATTGTCATCGTAGTAGGAGAAGGATGTGCGGATTCTATAAAGGAAGTCGTGGCTTATGCAGAAATAGTAGATGCAATCTTGATATCGACGCCCGGCGCAAAAGGCTTGATAAACCCTTTTCATCCTCAATATAATGGTGTTTTTGGGTTTGCTGGCCACGCGCGCGCGCGCGCGGTACTTTATGATCCCACTGTTGAATTCATCATGGCTGTGGGTAGCGCACTGGGTGAATGGGACACTGCGGGTTGGGATCCAAAAGCTATGATGAACGACCGTTTGATTCATATTGATTCCTCGCTAACGCATTTGACACGTTCTCCAATGGCTCATAAACACGTGAGGGGGGATATCAAAACAATTTTTAAATTATTACTGAAACGTAGCAAACAAAAGCAAAATATTGATATGTTAAAACAGGATAGTTTAACATTGCCAGTAATAAAACCTGTTTCAGACAATAAGACTGGTAAAAGTAGGCTGCCGTTGTATTTAGAGTCGACACACAGCGAGTTTTCTGATGACTCGAATGGAATCAAACCACAGTATTTAATGATGCAGCTTGCTCAATGGTTGCCTCGCGATGCGAGTGTTGTCGTCGATGCGGGCAATAGTACGGCTTGGGCGATACATTATTTATTCTTATACGGGAAGTCCGAGTCAAATATAGGCAGAGCTGGCTGGTTTAGAATGAGCACGCAGTTTGCATCAATGGGTTGGGCAATAGGTCATGCGATAGGCGCAGCTATTGGAAATAGGAAAGTACCTATTGCTTGTATTACAGGTGATGGTAGCGTGCTGATGAATGGCCAGGAATTTACTGTTGCCGTTGCGGAGAAGCTCAACATTGTCTTTATTATTTTAAATGACAGTGCCTATGGCATGGTTAAGCACGGACAAAGATTGGCTGGCGCTGAACCTATTGCGTTTGAGTTGCCAAAAGTCGATTTTTGTTCGATAGCAAAAGCAATGGGCGGTCGTGCAATGCGTTTAACAACGATAGTCGATCTGGAAAAACTGGATTTTGAGGCATTGTGTCGCCAGGAAGGGCCTACTTTATTAGACGTAAATATAGATCCGGAGGAAGTACCCCCAATGAATACGCGTATAAAAGTGCTTGGCGGTGATGCGTGAGTGCCTATTATGAGTGCCTATAAATGAGTGCCTCTAAAGAAGTAATACACACGCGAATTTGGGATGAAGTAGCAGAAGCGGATAATCCCTTTATAGCAAAAAAGTGTTATTGCAGTGGTTACGATGTTTACGGTGAAATTATAGGCAATGCTTCCTGGATTGAATATTTATATTTGTTATTCAAGCGCGAGCGGCCCGATAAAGAACAGGTTTTACTGTTGGAATGTCTTGCCGTTGCACTGGCAAACCCAGGATTGCGTGATCCGAGTGTGAGAGCGGCAATGAATGCCGGGGTGGGCGGTTCAACATATGCTTCATGCTTAATCGCCTCACTTGCGGTTGGTGCGGGACAACTGGGTGGAGCACATGAAGTTGCGACATGTATGAGGTACTGGCTGTCTTGCGGTCAGGATTTAGCATCCTGGAGAATTCGTATTATGCACCCTGAAGAGCAAAGTTCTAAAATCTGGAGTGAAATAGAACATCCTCCTGGTTTTAATCCGCATGGGAGCCGTGGCATTCAACCCGTAATACAAACATTATCTGTGTTAAAACGCTATAGCCAAAATGGGGTTGTTAATTGGTTGGAACAGCATCGCGTTGACCTGGAAGACATCGCTAAATGTCCGCTAAGCTTTTCCGGGGTCGCTGCAGCGGTGTTTACGGACCTGGGTTTGTTGCCATCTGAGGGTGAAATGCTATATTTGTTGTTGCGCCTGCCGGGCGCTGCTGTACATGCCCTGGAACAGGAAAAGAATGGTTGGCGGCGTTTTCCTTTTTTTGCTGATGGATTGGAGTTAACCGATGACCCCGGCGCTGTTAGTCAGAGAGAAAGAAAAGACGATCTTCTCAAGAGGGAAGGGACACATGAATAAATTATTACAAAGTGAAGAAAAGTGGACAACGTCGATGGGTGCCTGGTTTGCGGGTGAACGGGTCGTATTTCGTGGCAAAGATTTACACCATGATTTGCGTGACATGAATTGGATGGAGTTGTATTTGTACAGTATTACAGGGCGAGAGTTTACTGAGCAACAATTACGGGTGCTAAATGCGATATGGACGTTTACCAGCTTTCCTGACCCCAGATTATGGAACAATCGAGTCGTTGCTTTAGCCGGTACCGCGCGCAGTACGCCGACGCTTGCGTTAAGTGCTGCTATCGCGGTTTCAGAAGCAAGCATCTTTGGGCATGGTCCAAGCGTGCACGCGATAGATTTTTTTTTAGAAACAAAAAAAGCATGTGATCGTGGTGAAATAATGGGCGAGTTGGTAAAAATGGAGTTAAAAAAAAGACGGTCGATATACGGTTATGGCAGGCCGCTTTATAGAAGTGATGAACGAATAGAACACCTGAAAAATCTTATGCAAGAAACGCAGTTGGATAAAGGAGCACATGTGCTGCTCGCGTTTGAGGTTGAGAAATTTTTGGTTGCGGGCAGGTGGAGAATGTATTTAAACATTGCCGGACTGGGTGCCGCAGTGGCCGCTGATTTAGGGTTTAATCCGAAAGAGTTTCATTTATTTAAGATACCTTGCTTTCTGGCAGGTATGCCGCCTATCTATTTAGAAACGAGTGAAAAGGATGAAGGCACATTTTTTCCATTTAGATGTGAGCGAATTAATTATCATGGTGTAAACCGGCGACATTGGTAATTTACAATTAGTTTGCAAGAGAAGTGATTAATTTCCAATAAAATGGCGTTATTGTATGAATAGCAAAGCTTTTGTCTGTTTACAGAATTATTATTTAAATTCTCGCCAATGCTGGGTGTTTGTTTTATTTATGTTTTCATGTTTGCAAACAAACGCACAGACAATTTCAGAGGGCAGTTTTGAAGAGTCCTTTGGCGATGCAAATTTTATTAGTATCGCGACAGGTTATACCCAAAATATTACACAAGCGCCTGCGATAGCCAGCGTTATCACCGCATCAGAGATTAAAGAGATGGGCGCGCTTTCACTGGAGCAGGTGCTGGATGCCGTTCCGGGGGTTCATGTATCTGTCGCGCCAGGAAACTATTTGCCTATTTATCAATTTAGAGGAATAAACTCCGCTTTTAATCCACATGTTTTGCTATTAATAAATGGTGTTCCAATGACGAATGTTTTTGTTGGTAATCGCGGGCAAGCATGGGGTGGTATGCCC
>CAZWBV010000002.1:0-26097 GCA_964632225.1 uncultured Gammaproteobacteria bacterium
AATCGCGGGTAACAGCCCGACGTATGAAAATATTAAATCAGGAAAGTATATGCTTTATCGGCCACTTTACCTTGTAACAAAAATGCGGGACAGAAACGCCTTAGTGAACGATTTTATAAGCTATGTAACGAGTAAAGAAGGTAAAGAAGTCATCAGGAAAGCGGGTACCGTACCTTATACAGATGCCTTACATCTATTATCGAGACATTATCGCCAGTACAAAGAGGCGATCGATGACGGAATTTAATTAAAATACAATCGTTAATCGTCATTTTGGGCTAACTCGGTTTGGCCCTTTTTTTTGGTCGGTTTAAGGGTAGTGCAGTGACCCATTCTCTGTAAAACACGGATAAATTAAAGGCTTATCCGCAAGTGGTTTGTAATTACCCAGCGAGACTCGCGAAAATAATTTGCGCATGCTGTCTGTAAATCGTTTATCCTAAATAAATCAGTTGAATCGTAACGAGGGCGACTAAGGTGCTGAAGATAAAGTCTTTTTCCCTGATTTTAGGCTCACCAAATTAACGGCAATCCCCGCAAGTATTAAAATAGATTTAAACACGAAAATATATAAATAAATAACGAATAATAGAAGGGCAAAACGAAATATGAAAATAACTGTGTTAGTGTTGGTGTTTGTTATAGCAGGGTGTGCGATAGATCAACGAAAATACATGTTTCCAAGAGAACGAGGAACGTTGCCAGACAAGGTATACAAAGTTGATGAACCATTCGAAAAAGCATGGACAACGCTTGTTAACTATGCTCCAGGAAAATATTTTACAATTAGAAATGCGAATAAAGAATCTGGATTGATCACACTCCATTTTGGCAGAACACGGCCTGGAAACTATATAGATTGTGGAAACGTACCGGTCAAAAGTCTGAATAGGTCAGTGTCATATATTGGCGTTGTAGAAAATTCAGGTGCAGTAGAATTATTGGGGACAGCGAATCTGATTATAAAATCAATTGATGAAAACAATACAAGTATTTCATTCACTACGCATTATGACCTTAAAATAAAAGATGGAGACTTGCCCAAACAAACTTGGAATTTTGCCACAAATGAAAGGCAATCGAGGAATGTAGGTGAACTTACGATTATGTGTATGTCAACTTTTGCTGCGGAAGTTGACATTGTTGCCGGCATCAACTTTATTACTGGTGGTCACACTAGGGAGGTTGTCCAAGAATAGAGAACCTACTGCGGACCTCGGTACCCCCTTGAGGGGTGAAAGCCGTTTGAGTCAAATTTTTCGATAAAACACGCTCTTTTTATAAGAGAATATACCCAATATTTGCCTACAGGGATGTAGGCAAGGAGCGCAAGCAGGACGCGGTAGCTGCGCCTTATTTTATCGAAAAATTCTAACCAAAATGACTTTCCCTCGCAACGGTTTCTGTTCTCGGGCAGCCTCCTAGTAATACTATATTGTATTCACAATGAAGAAAATTAATTTTCCCTATATCGCATTGGGCTTAGGCCTTATCCTTATGTTGGTGGTCGTTAAAGGCAGTGAAGAACGTGGTGAGGCGGTTACAGCTATACCGCTGCTTAGCCTGCTTGTAATAAATGAGTTTGCATTTTTTGTAACCGCTATTGGTGCATATATAGGAATTAGGCAAATTGTGTCTGTCGGCGTCAAGCCTGTTTATGCGATAACCACTGTATTTTGTGTTTTATTATCTATCCGGTTTTTGATATTGGGGATAAATCTTTGGCCTCTCTAATTAGGGCTGTTCTTGTTAAACAGTTCATAGTCAATAGTAACGGAATGTTTTATGGGAAACAGTAAAAGGGATACGGCTGATCCACAATATTTATTATTCAAACAAGGCATGTTGGTATGTGGAAACGGACGAAATATTGAAATATGAGGAACTACCTGTAAAATAGTGGCGAAATATACTCATCGCGTTTGCGTTCGATGAATTAATAAATTTTAAATAACAATGATAAAATAAAAAATAGCGAGATATAAAATTACGATGCTTGTTGAAAAAATTAAAAATAGGGAAAGTGGGATTATTCTTTACGGAATTACCCCGCCGAAAAAAGGAACAGATGCGGCAAAAATTGAAGAAATATCTTTGCGGCAAATACAAAGGCTTCAATCTCTCAAGGTTGATGGTTTAATTCTTTATGATATCCAAGATGAAAAATCCCGCACAGCGGTGGAGAGACCGTTTCCGTTCATAGAGACTTTAGATTCATTTTCTTACAGCAATGAATACCTTAGTGCTTTGTCTATTCCCAAAATCATTTATAGATCCGTGGGAAAATACAGCAAAGAAGAGTTATCCCGGTTTCTGACCAACGCTTCTCCCAGAGAGAATCTAACCGTGTTTGTCGGCGCATCGTCGAAGTCTCAAGCAGTCACTTTATCAATGAATGATGCTTACAAACTAAAAACTGAAACAAATACTGACCTTCTTTTGGGTGGTGTAACTATTCCCGAGCGGCATCAGAGTAAAGGTGATGAACATATTAGAGTTTTTAATAAAATTTCCCAAGGCTGCTCATTCTTTGTGTCACAGGGTGTTTATGATGTAAATGCATCAAAGAATTTTCTATCTGAGTATTACTATTATGGACGGGAAAATAATATTCCGCTTGTGCCAATATTATTTACCCTAACACCTTGCGGTTCTGTTAAAACGCTTGAATTTATGAAATGGTTAGGCATCAGTATTCCTAAGTGGTTGGAAAATGAACTAATTCATTCTAATGATATTCTTCAAAAATCAGTCAATTTTTCTGAACAAAGTTGGTGGGAGCTAAAGCGTTTTGCTGATGAAAAAGGAATTCCTGTCGGTTGCAATATAGAAAGTGTTGCGATCAGGAAAGTGGAAGTTGATGCATCAATCGATTTGCTGCGCAGAATTAGCAAGTAGCGCGGTTTTCTTTTCGAGGCGGATCGAATTATGATCTATATTTCCATGTTACGTGGCATAAATGTCAGTGGCCAAAAGAAAATTAAAATGGATGATCTGAAATCTCTTTACATCAAAAGGGGTCAACATCAAAAGGGGTCAAAAACGTTTTATTGATTCATAGTGAATCCTGGGCCTGACCAACCGAACCCCTTAAAACTACTAAGCAATATCCGAAATAAACGTGAATATTTACTTCTAATTAGCCCTCTATACCCCGAAAATGGTGCTTTTAAGGATGAATGAATCACTTGACCCCGCGTAAAATATTTTTATGCTCCTGTAGATGGTTTGGTCAGACCTAAGATTAGCCGAACTCTGGATGGGTTTAAAACGTAACAAGGATAAATGATGCTAATAGCAGAATTCCGGGGTCGATAGGATTAACGCCCCCCATCCATCGGCGACAGTTAATTATGCTAATCATTGTCCCAGTGTAGGTTTAGTCGTTGTGAAAGAGAAAAAACCTAACTCAAAAAAAGCGTTCATCGGGTAGTTGAGTATTGTGTCCCTAGAATTTTTTTAATACGATTTGAAAAGAATTTCATTGGAAGATTGAATTTATAATAATATTTATTACAATAGCGGTTTGTTTTTTTGAAAAAAATCATTGGGGTCTATCGTCGTATTATGAATAACATATTAAGTACGTTGGCTATTCTGTTTATCATATTCGTTGCGTTTAGTGGGTTGATGTATCTGCGTCAGCCGAGCATGACTTTTTTTCCAATCAGTGAAATAAGTGAAACACCTAAAGATTGGGGGTTTAAGTATGAAGATGTTTCGCTGCTGACTGAAGATAATATACAACTGCATGGTTGGTTTATACCGCATGAGGGGGCGACACGTACGTTGCTTTTCTTTCATGGAAATGCGGGCAATATTTCACATCGAGGTGATTCTGTAAAGATTTTTAATCGGCTTGGTCTTAATGTATTTATTATTGATTACCGCGGTTATGGAAAAAGCCAGGGCAAACCGGACGAGCAGGGCATGTATTTGGATGCCGACTCTGCCTGGCGATATTTGACGAATTCAAAAAATATTGAGCCCGAAAATATTATTCTATTTGGCCGTTCACTTGGGGGGGCTATTGCGACAAAGCTGGCATCTGACGTTCCTGCGGGCTTGCTGATTTTGGAGTCCACCTTTAGTTCGGCTACTGATATTGCTAAGTCTATCTTTCCACTTTTGTCATACTTTGTATATGTTCGTTTTAATTTCAATACAGAGGAACGCATTTAAAAAGTTTTTTATCCAGTGTTGTATGTTCACAGTCCTGATGATGAAATTGTTCCGTTCCGCCTGGGTGAGAAGGTATTTCGAGCAGCGAATGAACCGAAGACGTTGTATAAATTAACAGGCAATCATAATGCAGGCTTTTACCTTAGTCAGCCGCATTATGAGCAAGCGCTAAGTAAATTTTTAACTCAAAACTAGTACACCATCAATACTAAGTTGTTGGAGTACTAGGAAAAATTTTGTGTAGGATTACTTGTTTTCTGAAAAAAGATATTATGAAAATAGACAATGTAGAACAGTTAAACAATGACTTTTCATTTGACAATGGGAGCCATACTCTGTGTTTTATTATGGGTAAAGGTGATATCCCTGTAATTGAAATACACAATGATCACGCGAGTGCGACGATCAGCCTGCAAGGTGCGCATCTTCTTAGTTGGGTCCCCGCAGGGGAAAATGAGGTTATCTGGCTATCGGAAGATGCAATATTTTTACTTGGTAAGTCAGTGCGGGGCGGGGTGCCTGTTTGTTGGCCCTGGTTTGGGGCGCATGAGAGTGATGCGTCCTATCCGGCGCATGGCTTTTCCCGTACGACCCTATGGCGGGTAACGAATACACAGCAACTATCAGCAGGTGAAACACAAGTGACCCTGCAACTGGACACCAGTGAGCTTGATGATCATATACAGCGCATGTGGCCAATGGCAACCGTTGTTGAATATACGTTAACGATTGCCAATACCTTAACAATCGAACTCACAACATTTAACAATAGCGATCAATCGATTACTGTGGGACAGGCGCTGCATACCTACTTCAGTATTGATGACGTGACTAACACCACCGTGTATGGATTAGAAGGTAAGGACTATCTCGATAAAACAGATGGGTTTAAACGTAAATTACAAACAGGCCCGGTTGTTATCGACGAAGAAGTCGACCGTGTGTATTTGCAAACGCCGGATGATGTTATTATAGATGATAGAAAAAGAAAAATAATCGTTAAAAAACAAGGAAGTCTGTCAACAATTGTTTGGAATCCGTGGAAAAACGTCGCGCAGAAGATGGGCGATTTGGGTAAAGACGGATACTTAAAAATGCTGTGCGTTGAATCTGCAAATGCAGCTGAAGATAATGTTGATATTCGCGCAGGTGAGCGTTTTAAATTGATTGTCATTTATGAAGTGGGTGATGCTTGATGGGTTTTGTACAAAGAGGGAAAACCCACCTGTTGCGGGTATATATCAATATTGCGTTGATCATTTAGCAGACCATCATTAATACCCTTTTTTTATGCTTTTTTGGTGTATATGTTTCACTTAAAACCGGATATTTGCTAGAATGCCTGGTTTTTCAGAGGGTATCCATGTTTCAGTTAGGTTGTTCCAGTCGGGTTTGTTTCCAAAATGAATTACTCTCGGGGTTGACCGTTGCGCTGGCGCTTGTGCCAGAAGCGGTGGCGTTTGCATTTGTCGCCGGTGTAGACCCTTTGGTCGGTCTTTATGCTGCTTTTATGGTGGGATTATTGGCGGCAACATTTGGTGGTCGCCCTGGTATGATTTCTGGCGCGACGGGGGCAATGGCGGTTGTGATGGTCTCCTTGGTTGCTCAGCATGGCGTGGAATACCTTTTTGCTGCGGTCGTTTTAACGGGCCTAATACAAATAAGCGCGGGTTTGTTACGGCTGGGAAAGTATATACGCATAGTACCTTATCCAGTGATGCTCGGTTTTGTAAATGGTCTTGCCATTGTTATTTTTCTTGCGCAGTTACCCCATTTTCAAGTGAGCAACCCGGACGGTAGTTGGGAGTGGATCAGTGGAACACCTTTGTGGATTTTTATTGGTTTGGTGGCACTGACTGTTTCTATTATTCATCTTTTGCCCAAATTAACCAATAAAGTCCCTTCTTCTTTAGTGGCGATTATTGTCGTTTCGCTGTTGGTTATATTTTTTAATATTGATACCAATACAGTGGGTGATTTGGCATCAATCGAAGGTGGTTTTCCCAGTTTTCATCTTCCTGACATTCCTTTTAGCTGGGAAACGTTGGCAATTATATTACCTTATTCCATTATTTTGGCCGCAGTAGGATTGATTGAGTCATTGCTTACTTTAAGTTTAATCGACGATATAACGAATACACGTGGGCGTGGTAACCGCGAATGTATGGGGCAGGGGCTCGCTAATAGTGTCACCGGGCTATTTGGTGGTATGGGCGGTTGTGCCATGATTGGCCAAAGTATGATTAATATTAACTCCGGCGGTCGTCAACGGTTGTCTGGCATTTCTGCGGCGATTTTTTTGTTGTGTTTTATTCTGTTTGCGTCAGCCCTGATAGAAGTGATTCCGATGGCGGCATTAGTTGGCGTTATGTTTATTGTTGTTTTTGGTACTTTTGAATGGTCTAGTTTGCGAATTATGGGAAAAGTTCCTCGCGCTGATGCGTTCGTCCTGGTATTGGTTTCCGGCGTGACGGTGATGACTGATCTTGCCGTTGCGGTCGTGGTCGGTGTCATTGTATCTGCTTTAGCGTTTGCCTGGGAGCATGCAAAACATATTAATGTAAAAAGTTATGATGATGAAAAGGGATCGCGAGTCTATGAGCTTAATGGGCCATTATTTTTTGGGTCAGTAAAGAATTTTCTAGAATTGTTTGATCCAGAGAACGACCCTGAAGATGTTATTATTGAATTTCAAAATTCGCGTGTTGCAGATCACTCTGCAATTGAAGCCATTGACAACCTTGCAGAGAAATACATTAAAGCCGGAAAACAATTGCATTTGCGACATTTGAGCGAAGAGTGCCGAAAACTATTAAAAAATGCAGGTGATCTGGTTGAAGTTAACGTATTAGAGGACCCACGTTACCGAGTTGCAGATGATGAACTGGCCTAATCGTAACCACATTTATATCTGCTGGGCGTATCTCAGAACGTGGTCAGTGCTTAATATTGAGTAAGTAATTTTTAATATTAAAATATAAATTATAATTTATATTTTCCTTTGAATATTGTAATTTAAAAGCGTACTTTGAAGTTGTAGTTTAAAGAAGATCCGAAATCCCGCCTGCGGCTCTTTTTACATCCAGAAAAATTAAACCCAATTTTGCCTTTGGCTTGGCTAACACGGTCACTACCGCTTCATCGCCCGCTTGTGCCATTAAAACGTATCCGTTTTCGCCTTTAATTAAAATCTGATCGAGTCGCCCGCGGGTTAATTCGGACGCAGTACGCTCACAGAGTGACAACATGGCCGCGCTCATTGCACCCATGCGGTCTTCGTCAAGCGCGCTTGGTAATACGGAATCGATCATTAGTCCATCAGTGGAAATAACCGCAGACGCTTCAATGTCAGGTGAGGTGCCGTTTAGTTCGTTTAAAATAGAATTAATCATTTCATTTCTCATTGCTATAACTCCTTATTATATGTTTTTTGTGCATTCGCTGACTCTTTAGCGTCATATGCGGTTGCCAGGTTGTTAAATAATACTGTGCTCATGCCGGTGATTGATAAAAATCGATTTAAGACTTCCGAGACCGATGCCTGATATGAGGCTTGCATAACCAGCAAAGAAAACCCAAATATTGCATTAATTGCACTTAAGACTTCAATACATTTCTCAGGTTCATCTGCATATAATTTTGAAACAATAAGGATGAGTTCATTTGTGATCAATGTTATGCCACCCGACATGAATTCAACGGGTAAATCGATTTGTACGTGTACGTAACCAACTCGATGCATTGTTTCTACATAGGACTGGTCATATTTACCAGAAAAGACAGTTTTCAACCAAATAAGGTGAGTTTGTTTCAAATAGTCGATTCTTCCTTCAATAAAGGGTACCGCTTTTGGCACCTTTTGCAAATTGGCATAAAACCGGTCAGTTACCCCAGATAAGTGGGGTATTATTTTATATCCTGCTTCGGTTAATATCGCTTCTTTTTCAGGTGTCAATCTTGAAAACACCTTAGCGTATTGACCTATTTGTGCAAAGTCAACTGCATCCGACATATGATTCTCCTCTTTCTCATATTAACGATTATTGACGTACAGACACATTTTTTTCGGCCAATAATAGAGCAAAATTTCAATTATGATTCGCCGTATCGGATGCTCAGTGCCCAAATCAGGTGAGTGAGCACGGGTTGGTTCAAACTGGGTGCGCCACCTATTGCCAATACAAATCGGTGTTGGCCTATATAGAGTGGCCAGAAACCTATTTGACTGTTACCCGCAGCATCAACTAACGCCCAGGCGCTGGTTTGTAGGTCTAAATTGTTGCTTAATAAGTCCAAATGACGTTCTTGTAATGAAGCCAGGTCGGCACTCAGCGCTGAAAGTTCATCAACAAATTGTTGTTGAAAACCACAACTTGCGAGATAAAGGCCCTGATGATCAGCAAGTAACGCATTACCTTCGACTGATAACGGTGCAAGTAGGCCAGGTAGTATATTTTCGAGTACATCAGCAGGCACATTTTGAGAGGATTCAGTTCCCTGGAGCCAGCCTTTTGCTTGTACACGATTGAGCAAATTCATGGCGTCGGTGTCATTATCTGCTTGAGTCCAGGTTTTCAGATCATCTAGCGTTAACAATGGGCTTCGTCTGTGTCGCAACAGAGTGGTTAATAGTGTTCTACACGGGTCCTTTTGCGGGCGGGATACAGCGAAATAAGCCCCCGCCGGCGTCGGCATAACATAGAGCTTGTCAGCAGACATTTCTGGGCTTTCAGCTTTTTCTTGGTATATCATTATTGAGAACGGTTATCAGGAGACAGTACCAGCAATAAACAAAAGAAAATGTGTAATTTGTTTTATCTTATTTTGTTTTATATTAAATCGCATATTTACACTGCTTTTATATCCGGGTGGATCGCACCTTCCTTATCATTTTTTTAAACAGGCTATCTTTTTTTAACGCTTGTTTTTTTATATATTTATCCATACCGCCTATCCTGAATTCCGGTTCGATATACAAACTACTGAATTTTAGCAAATCGAGTGCCCAAGCGGCACTTAGAAAAGTAAATACGTCACGTTGTGGAATGTCCAGCGTTTGGGATGTCATCAACAGCGTGCAAGGTTCTTCGGCCCACAGTGATGCTATTTTTAATGCAGTGGCGGATAATTTAGGCTTGGGAATATTCGGCATTTTCCCCAAATACATATGCCTGCTTAAATCCGTGCCTTCAGGAATGCGGCCGCGTGACGCCCGGGTAGCAAGTTTCCACATAAAAGGGTCATAATCAAACAGCAGGCCTTCTTCTTTACATATATCATCATGAGAATCAGATAATACTGATATTGTTATATTTTCTCGTATTATAGGTACGCTACTCAGTGCAAATAATGAACGTTCACTTACTGTTAGCGAGGATTCTGGGTTAGGCTTTAAAAATACTTGTTTTGTTTGGTACAAAATAATAATTGATTGTAATGGACCTTGTAGCAGCACATTTTTTCTATTTAGTTGTGCCAGTTTAAATGCTTCTTTCAAATATCCCTGAAGATAGTTGCCAGGGTTATAATATATTCCTTCTTTATCTGCAATTTCTGAATTGTCGTTAGTGCTTTTGTTTGTATCGGGAGAAGTATCTAATTCTTCTAATTTTTTTACTGCGTCTTCAATGCTTAGTTTAATGGGCGATGGAGATGGAGTCGAATCATCTTCAGATGAATTTGAGTTTTGATCTTTAAAATTGAAGCCCCCATCCATTAAGGGTACTGAAGAAGTCGTGTCAGAAGTCGCGTCGAGTACGTTTTCCGCATCACTACCCGCCGTATCAGTATTCATCTTTGAGTCCCCAATATTTTCTTCTTCCGCTATATATTTATTTGCAGTTTTATCGAATACAATTTGTGGATTTACTTTTCCGACCTGAATTGTTGAATTAGATGGTGAAATTGAAATAATTCGTTTGGTTTTTTTTGCTTCCTTATTTGTCGGATTAGTTGTTAGATTAGCCGCCAGATCAGTTGCCGGATTAGGTTTTACTAAGCTGAGAATTTTAGCGTCCGATTGAGTCTTATTAGTAGCAGGGGCATCACTTTTTATTTTTTTTTCCACTAATTCTTCAATATTTAGCCGCGCTATATTTTTAACGGCTAGGTTTCCATTATCGATTTGCCTGATTTTTTCTATTAATGAAAGAGGTCGCTGTTTAGCCGTTTTTAGCGCTTTGGTATTTTTTACATTTTTCTGGCTTTTATATATAGTAGAAGATTTTTTTGCCTTTTTATCTGTTTTTTTAATTTTTGCCTTTTGTGATTCAATGCCAGATACCGATTGCAATTGTATTCGAACTTCGTTTAGGGCATTTTTGAGTAATTTGCTGTCGATAGGTTTTCGCAAAAACACGCCATCTTCAATATTGGGTTCTTTAATGGATTCAAGTATGACAGGCCGGTTTGGATATTTGTCGCGGTGGTTTTTCCATGCCTGTTTTGAATCATAAACATCCATATCTATTATGCTGACATCGGCGTGTTTATCGTCAGATAAAACATAACTATTCATACAGGGACCACGAAAAAACATGCGTAATGCGTTGATCGATTGTTGGCTCAATCCAATAGTCGATACGCGTAAAGAATTATCTTGTTCAAAAACCATTTTTCCCCCTAGTGGCATTCCTGTATATTCGATTTCAGTCATTTTTCATAAAGTAATAAATCTTTGCGAAATAAACTTAATAAATCCAATGATCTGGATTAAAAATTGTTTCGCAGGTGCTCGGTTAAACGCGTTGTACCCGTCAAACCCATTGCTAACACAGCATGGCCTGCCAACGGCATGACAGTCGTTGAATTTATCCCCTGTATTAATTTTTTCTTCATAGCGTCGTATCTAGGCCGGGTGAGTAATGCTTTGGATCTACCGAGCATTCTTGTTTTTAGTGTTTTACCATTTTTTCCAATAGCGATAAATAAATCCAATAAAGCACTGTATGTTCCTTCCCTGTCTTGCAATTTTATGTGGAGGTTAATTCTTTGCACATGGTTTCGTAGGTCACCCGGTATTCTTGCAACCCGTCTTGCCAGGTAGTCTGTCGTTTTCTCTCCCCAGTTACCCGGATCTAAGTTCACTGAATTAGTTGCAGGAATTAAGAAGCTCAGCTCAATATCTGAAGCACACTCAAACGCGATATACGCGGCCGACGGATCGAAACGCGTAGGCACAGAGTATAGAGATGAATTGTCGTAATTTAGACTTAACGCCATAGGCACACCGTGATTCTTAATCAAATTCGAATAAATGCTACATTGTGTATTGTTAATTTATAAATTGTGTAATTGTCAAGTACTAAACAAAGGCAGCAATTTCTTGTTTTTCTATTATTATCCGGGAAGTCTTAACAAGATATTAATTATTGAATTTTGTAAAAAAATGTCTATGTTATCTATGTTATTAAAGATTGGATATGTTGTATCATTGGCACCAATTTAGCTGTTGCATCTCAAGCAATCATGTATCCAAAGTGATAATTATAATCGCTGCTCAAAGTTATTAGCCTATGATTAGTTATAATACAGAGCGATAAATTAATAGATCGCTATAGTGTTGTCGATGCTTTTTTAGTTGATTAACCTTAACCCACGTTCGATGTGCAGGTACGCATTGACATACTTCCCAAAATAGGAAGCCCCGCTAAATCTCTTCATGTGAGTGAGTTCTTTGGGGAAAAATCAGAGAGTTAATTGCAGAAGCCAGGCTGACTAAATTCTCTGCTGCTTTGTAATTCATCGGTTGTTTTCAGATGATATGCGCGTGGTGCCTTACTGAGTTTGGATTGAGTGTGGATTTTTCGCCAGTGCAGATTAATTTAACGTAGTTTTCGCGTTTTAAATTTGCGACCTTTTATATTATCTTCTGAAAGAATTTTCAACGCTTGTTTTGCAATTGGGCGCTCTACAGCCACATACGCAAGATTATCGGTAATATCGATTTTACCAATTTGTTTACCGGGAAGTGTGCTGCTTGCGGTTAAGGCGCCTAATATATCGCCTGCGCGAACCTTGTTTTTACGACCGCCACTGATGCGCAGTGTTACCATGGATGGTTTAAGCGTGAAATTTTCTACCGTTCTTAATGAGGAAGTTTTTTTAATTTTGGCTGCACTTTTTTGGTATTCCTCAATAGTCTCGACTTTGCGAAACTCCGATGCCATATAAATGCTTATTGCTAACCCTGCATCACCCGCACGGCCGGTGCGCCCAATGCGGTGAACATATATTTCTGGGTCGTGCGGTAATTCGAAGTTAATCACGGCTTGCAGGTTTTTGATATCGAGTCCGCGCGCAGCCACGTCTGTTGCAACAAGTATCGAACTGCTTTTATTTGAAAATTGTATCAAGACCTGGTCGCGTTCTTTCTGTTCAAGATCGCCGTGTAAAGCCAGGGTATGGAAGCCCCGTTGCCACAATGCGTCAGTCAATTCCTGGCATTGTTGTTTTCGATTACAAAATACCACGGTGGACTCCGGGCGATAATGTTGTAACAATGCAACCAGTGTTTTTGTTCGCTCTCCTTTTTGAATTTCATAGAAAATCTGTTCTATATTTTTATTCTCGTACGATGTTTGCACTCGAATATCAACAGGATTGTTCTGGATGGCATGACTGATCTGCTTTATTTCATCGGGGTAGGTTGCAGAAAATAGTAAAGTTTGTCTTTTATCTGGTGTTGCTGTAATAATGCGCATGATGTCTTCATAAAATCCCATATCCAGCATGCGATCGGCCTCATCCAGTACCAGTGTTTTTAAACTGTCCAGTTTTAAAGACCCTTTTTCTAAATGCTTTAATACACGCCCCGGTGTGCCGACGACAATGTGTGGGCTATGTTCCAGCGAAATTAATTGTGGGGCAATAGGTTTTCCTCCACACAACGTGAGAATCTTGATGTTGCCTGTGGCGCGCGCCAGGCGTCGGATTTCATTACTGACCTGGTCAGCCAATTCACGTGTTGGGCAAAGTACCAGTGCCTGGGTTGCGTATTTTTGTGCTTCGAGATTGTGCAATAAAGCGATACCAAATGCGGCTGTTTTACCGCTGCCTGTTTTTGCCTGAGCGAGTATGTCTTTACCTTTTAGAGTAGCGGGTAAACTTTGTACCTGGATAGGCGTCATGACCAGGTAGTTCAGCGACCGTATGTTGGCTAAAAGCTCTGGCGATAAAGGCAGTGATGTGAAGTCAGTCGTTGTCACTTGGATATCAATTATTGCTACTTTTATTTTTTGGGAGGTCTATGATAGCATCTTTTATTGGTGCAGGCCGACTATTTTTTTAGATTTTTAATTTGCAAAGGTAGAGAAGACAGGTGCTTTTATGAGTCAGCCTTACTTGAATCCGCTAAGTGAAAGTTGAAAGATGCAACTAACAGACGTCGTTATCATTGGTGCCAGCGCTGCAGGATTAATGTGTGCTATAGAAGCGGGTAAACGTGGCCGTAAAGTTGTCGTATTGGATCATTCGAATAAGGCCGGTAAAAAAATCCTGATGTCTGGTGGTGGTCGATGTAATTTTACTAACTATTCAGTGAGTGCTGAAAACTACATTTCGCACAATCCACATTTTGCCAAGTCTGCATTGAGTCGTTATACACAATGGAATTTTATTGAGTTGATTAATAAATACGATATAGAATTTCACGAGAGATTGCACGGACAGTTGTTTTGTAACAACAGCGCAAAAGATATTGTTGCTATGTTAATAGCTGAATGTAAACAGGCTGGTGTGCTAATACAGCTGAATACCCGAATTGATACTGTTAATAAAATATCAAGTCATCAATTTGAAATAACCAGTAGTCAAGATGATTTTCAGTGTCAGTCGTTGGTTGTCGCAACGGGTGGTTTATCTATACCCACTCTGGGTGCCAGTTCCTTTGGTTATAAAATTGCCGAACAGTTTCGTATTAAAGTCTGGCCCACTGCAGCTGGTTTGGTTCCCTTTACTTTGCAACCTGAGGATAAGAAAAAGTTCTCAGTATTGTCCGGCATTGCTGTCGAGAGTCAGGTTTGTATTCAAGGGCAATGTTTCCAAGAACAATGTTTCCAAGAGAACATACTGTTTACCCATCGTGGTCTAAGTGGCCCCGCTATTTTACAAATATCGTCTTATTGGCAACCCGGCGATGATGTTAAAATAGATTTGCTACCGGATATCGCGTTATTTAAATACCTGAAAGCTGCCAAACAGCGCCAGCCAAAACTTAGCTTAAAAACAGCGTTAGCGAAATGTCTTCCGAAGCGCCTGGTAACAACACTGATTGACAGCGATTTTTCTGATAAAGCACTGCATACGATAACTGATCATCGGCTGCAAGAAATTGAATCACGACTAAAGAAATGGACGATAAAACCAAATGGGACTGAAGGTTATCGAACAGCTGAAGTTACCTTAGGTGGTGTAGATAGTAACGCTCTGTCATCCAAAACAATGGAATGTAACGCTGTATCTGGTTTGTATTTTATAGGAGAAGTTGTTGATGTGACAGGTTGGCTTGGTGGGTATAATTTCCAATGGGCATGGTCATCAGCGTGGTGTGCTGGGCAGTATGTTTAACTGTATATTTTCTTTTCAAAGGAGTACGATTACTTGTTTTTTTATTTGGACGATATTCTAAATTGATAATTGATAGTGCAAAGTAAAGTAGGGTGAATTTATGAATAACGACAAATCGTCAACCGCTAAGCTTGATCAGGTCATAGCTGAAAACCGACGCTATCAGGATGAGCGGGCTAATTCATACCGTGAACGGGCTTTAAAAATGTACCCTTGGATTTGTGGTCGTTGTAGCCGTGAATTCACGCGGCAAAATATTTCAGAGCTTACGGTGCATCATCGTGATCATGACCATGATAATAATCCTGCTGATGGTAGTAACTGGGAGTTGTTATGCCTGTTTTGCCATGACAATGAACATCAGCGACAGCTCGAGGTCTATGGTGCGGGCGAAGAGGAAAAGCAGAGTAAAGCAGCCACTTCTAATCCGTTTGCCGACCTAAGAAAGATGCTGGACAAAAAATGAAAGAGGGGGTGGGGGCTACTAAGCTTGTTGGGGCGCACTTAAACCAGGCTTATATACCAACTGTCGGCTCATTTGGACTATTGAAAGTCAGGTTCGCTTACGTGGGGCATAGGTTGAACCACCTTTACCCGTCCTGGAATTGAGGTCTTCGGCGACTGTTTCCGCATGCAAGGTAACGGCTTTTAAAGTGCCAGGTTTTTTACCCTCAATACTTGAACTGCCTTGTCCAATCACGTATCGATGCCAATTATCTCCAGGCATGCCGTCCGGCGCAGCCATTTTCTCGACCGTGACGACTCGGTATTTAGTGCTTAGTTTGTTTGTTTCATTTTCTTGCATGATTTAACACCCTCTTTGTTGACTTTGTCCTGCACTTTGTTTCGATCTATTACTTTTGGAAGCATACGGCGATGGTTGTGTACCGCGGCGTCGTGGTGTGGTTTGCTTGCGAGTGTTTTTATTTGTATTTTTGTTTGTATAAGAAGTGTTTGCGCTGTTGCCTGGTTTGCTGATACGTCGTCCTCTGTTGATAGGTTGTGCTACAATGGTTGGGTCAGGGGTGTAACCCGGAATAATTACTTTGCAGATTTCACGTTTGATAAGTCGCTCGATATCACGCAGTAGTTTTAGTTCATCAACACATACCAGCGACATGGCTTCACCTTCATTGCCTGCGCGCCCTGTGCGGCCAATGCGATGAACGTAATCTTCCGGTATGTTGGGTAATTCGTAATTCACTACGTGAGGTAATTGATCTATATCCAGACCACGTGCGGCAATATCCGTTGCGACCAGTACACGTACTTTGCTAGATTTAAAATCGGCTAATGCTTTGGTGCGAGCGCCCTGGCTCTTGTTGCCATGAATTGCCACGGCAGTGATGCCATCGGTTTTCAGTTGTGCCGATAGACGATTGGCGCCATGTTTTGTACGTGAAAATACCAAAACCTGTTTCCAGTTCTTGGAACCAATTAAAAAAGAAAGAAGTTCTCGCTTACGACTTTTATCGACTCGATGAACAACCTGTGTCACATTTTCAGATGTGGCATTGCGTTTTGCTACTTCGACCAAGGATGGGGATTTAAGTAAATCATTTGCCAGTTTTTTGATTTCACTTGAGAAGGTGGCAGAAAACAATAATGTTTGTTTTTTCTCAGGCAGCAGTGCGATGATCTTACGGATGTCTCGAATAAAACCCATGTCAAGCATGCGATCGGCTTCGTCAAGTACCAGAATATCTACATGTGAAAGGTCTATTGTTCGTTGGCCAACGTGATCCAGTAATCTACCCGGCGTGGCGACCAGGATATCTATACCGTTACGCAGTTTCTGAATTTGTGGATTAATATTTACACCACCAAATATTACGGTGGAACGTAGCGGTAAGTGTTTGCCATAAGTAATCACGCTTTCTGCAACTTGCGCTGCCAGTTCCCGAGTCGGAGTCAGAACCAGGGCACGGATAGAGCGACGTCCTGTTTTCACTTTATTTTGTGATAAGAGTTCTTGTGACATCAGTTTTTGCAAAAGCGGCAGTGTGAAACCTGCTGTTTTGCCGGTACCCGTTTGGGCACCACCCATGATGTCGCGTCCTTCAAGGATAAGCGGGATTGCTTTGAGTTGTATCGGGGTAGGCTCGGTATAGCCTTTTTCAGTTACTGCGCGAAGCAATTCGGCGCTGAGGCCGAGGGAATCAAATGACATGCGTACGAATTTCTCCAGGGATCGGCCTACCCAAAACCACATGGATTGGGACGGTCTAGGCAGAAACTTTCAATTGTGTTTCGAGGTGAACCGGAAAGGATTACCACAATACCAGGTGCAGACCGATGTGCACCAAAATTTGAAGAAGCCATTATACCTGAATTTTTACTAAAAAGGGGGCTATTGGCGTAATATTTTTCAATATAGAGCCTCATAGATAGTTAAGGAACCTCTGATTAATCCATTCGTCCCAGAATTAATCAGAGGTTCCTTAAATATTAACTTTATATTGGCACATTGTAGTCGTAAGACCCAACGATTTGGGTAATCATATGAAGATTTATTTCGATTTTTCCAGCCATGCGTGAAGTTTTTCTTCTTCTTCTTTTATCACATAGGCATTAATTAACCCTCGTCTTAATGCGATAGATATTGCGCGTGTTCTTGGGTTTGCCATTTCATTGCCAGTTTCTGATTCGGGAAAGTCGAGTTCAATGCCTAGCTTTGCGTAGAGGGATTTGAGCCTGTTTTGTACTCCGCGTCGTGACAGGTAACGCCGTTCTGCAATTGCGTTGTCTTTTAAGCCCAATGCAATATCGATAAGTGCTTCGCACTCTCGGTCTGAAAGTGCACTATCAGATCGAGCAAGCCTAGCCTGCACTGGGCGAACCTTTGGGTCGATCCAGCATTGCGACTCTTCAAATACTGCATTGATTGCCTTTGACAGCATTTTGGATCGATTATTCTTCAAAATATACCCGTAAACTGTTTCTGGCGGTATTATTTTTGCCAAAGAACGCACGTACATTTCATCATCATATTGTGACCATATAATAATTCTTGCTTCTGGGTTGCTTTGCCATATGTTTTTTGCCAGCGCAATACCATCAATCCCTGGCATTTGTATATCGCTAATGATCAGTGGTGATTGCATTCTGCCGATTTCAAACAGTGCATCAGTGCCATTTGCGACACATACGACATTGTAATTTGATAATAAATGACATAAAAAATCTATATCCCTGGGATTGTCATCGACGATCAGTATTTGTGAGCTGTGCTTTTTCATTGTTTATCAATTTCCTGTAATCGGAAGTCGCAGGTCAAGTTTCACACCACTGCTAAAACGTGACCGTGACCAGCTAATGCTTGCACTTATTGACCGCGCTCGTTCTTGTATATTCGTCAGACCCCTTCCTTTTTTAAGTAAGGCTGAATTTACTGACATACCGACGCCGTTGTCTTCAATCAGCAACATGATTTTGTCGTTTGTATGCCATAATGAAATTTCCAGTTTATTGCAATGCGCATGACGAATGACGTTGTGAACCGCTTCTTGAATTATTCTATAAAGACTGAGGCTTTGATAATCGGAAAGATACTGATCTACTCCAGGGTCTATATTCAAACAATACCCTGGCAAATTCTATTTGCGCTTGATGACAGCGCTGCAAGTCTTTTTCTGGTCATCGTTATTGTCCAAAATGAAAGCGCCAGGCCAGCGGTAACACACATTATCAGTATTGCTATTGATACATTGAACAAAATTGGCCCTGTGATCTGTAAATTTTCATAGTATTTTATATAGGCCTCGCGTTTTTTGGCCCAAATCAGTTGGTAGGATGTTTCTAGACGCGGTAAAAATGTTTCTAACAGCTTACTGGCCGATTCAACTTCAAGCGGTTCTTTGAACATTAATTCTTTGACTGACTGTTCAATGTATTTTTGAGATTCTTTTGGCATTTTGTCGAAACACTCAGGACAGTTAACGCTGTCTGAGAAAATTTGGTGTTGTTCAATATAATTGAACAACAAATCTTCATCTTGTACCGAAGGAGAGGGTGACATTTTTTTTAGAATAGATTGCATACGCTGACCTGCACCGATCGCGACGTGCAGGCGGTCTGAAATTCGTCCCCATTGCCGTACAGTTTCATTTTCTGACTGTAGTTTTTCATAGTAGGTGAGGGTAAACCAGACTAACCCGGCGAGCATGAAAATCATGATAGCTGGTGTGATAAGTATTTGATACTTAAGGTGAATTTTCTTTGAAGATCCTGGTGTATGCTAATTATAGCAAGCCCAGACAGGGGCCGTTAATGTGCTTTTCCACAGTCGGTGTTAGTGGCGTTAATCATTCACAGGCTGTTTACTTGAACCTGTTTTCCAGCAACAAAATTTGCCAGTATTCGTGTAAATACCAATGAAATAATTTGGCCACTTTTAGGAGGCGGTTGTGTTTATTATCGGATATGTACAAAAAAAACTAAATTCATCTCTATTCCAGCTCAATATATTTCTATTCAGTATTTTCTTGATGAGTAGTGCCGGTTTCAGCTACGCCGCTAGCCATGAAATTCCCAGTCTTGCAAACCCGAACCTGACTAAAGTGACTGATAGGGTATACGCATTAATCGGTGAAATGGCGATCCCGAATGAAAAAAATGATGGTTTTATCTGTAATAGCGTTTTTGTGATTACCAATGAGGGTGTTGTGGTTATCGATCCGGGGGGGACGCTGCAAATTGGCCGCATGGTTATTGACGAAATACGTAAAATAACAAAAAAACCCATTACGCATGTTATTAATACGCATCATCATGCCGACCATTGGATGGGTAACCACGCATTTGACGATCTAAATCCAAAACCAGAAATACTCGGGCACCTTGTCATGAAAGAGACTGCGGAGGAGATAGGTGAACGTTGGCTTGAAATTATTTCTAACCTGACCAAAGGTAAAAATAAAGGTACAAAAATAATATTACCCACTCGCACAGTAGAGGGTAACGAAACACTTAAAATAGGTGGGTTAACATTTCAACTGTTTCACCCGGAACATGCTCACACCAAGGGGGATATCGCTATTTATATTCCAGAGGAAAAAGTGTTGCTCCCTGGCGATATTTTTTTCTATATACGTACCCCGGGTTTTCAAGATGCCAGTCCATTGGGGAATGCAGAAGCGCTTGAGGCGCTTAAAAAACTGGACTTCGATAAGGTGGTACCCGGTCATGGTCCTGTTACAGATAAGTCTGGCATTGATTACATGCTCAACTTTATTCATCTGGTTCATCGCGAGGTTAAAAAATATCTGGACCAAGGGCTGGCCGATTTTGAAATGAAAGAAAAAATTAATGTAGGAAAATATAAAAACATGTCTGGTTTTAAAGATCGATTTGGAATAATTATTAATCGTATGTATCTTGAAATTGAAGAGCGGGAATTTCAATAAAATATACGCGTAGCGATTGAGATTTACAGCTAAATCTCAATCGCTATCGGATATATTATGGATTTCCGTTCACTGCAATCCAAAAGGGAAAACTGCCTGTTTTGTATTTTTTTACCACTTTTAACGTTTGCGTGTCGATAACAACAACTTTATCTTCAGACGTGACAGTCGCATACACCCAGCGATTGTCAGCGCTGGCGCGAACGCCGTGGGGTCCATAGCCGACATTAATTTTCTTAACGATAGATAACGTTTTGGTATCAATCACGGTTACAATATTATCTGCGATTGCGCCAGTAAATACGTACTGACCGTTAGGGATAACATCGATACCAGCATGGCCTTTACCTACCTGAATAATTTTCTTAACTTTCCCCGTAAGCAGATCCAGAGCCGCGATGTTGCCGATAAGATCACGAACGTACGCCGTCTTTTCATCCTTTGATAAATCAAGGTTGTGTGGGCCGGTTAACCCGGGAATGGGAATAATGGAAGTAACACGTCGGCTGGTTGTATTTATAACCCCCAGTCCCGCTCCACCTTGTAAAGTGACATAGGCGATATCACCATTGTTATTAAAGCGTACGTTGTGCGGCATTTTTTCAGTCTTGATTGTGGCAACAACGTTTAAAGACGTTAAATCTATAACACTAATTGTATTGTCAGCCTCATTACTCACATAGGCTTCTTTCCCATTGGGAGAAATTTTTAGGCCTTTTGACGCTTTACCCACTTTTATTATGGCCAGTTGTTTTCCTGTATTGGTGTCAAATGCATACACACTTGAGGTGTTCGGACTGGTTGCCAGTAACATTTTTCCATCGGGTGTGATCGAGTTGTAAAGCATGTTTGGGCCACCCTTCCAAACTTTTTCAGCAGGGTATTGTACAACCTGGTTTGCAAGCTTGATTGTGACATAAGTCGGTTCAGGAAAATTGCCGGTTGCTATTACAGTGCAGGAAAATAGGGTAGTTACAACAAACAATATTATAGAAATTAAATTATTCGATTCGTTAAAAATTTTAGGCAATAACATTCTCTATAACCTCACTCTGGTTTATTAATTGATAGGGGTTTACTGCTACTTACTTATATAGGCGACTAAATAGTTATAGGCGACTAAATAGTCATTTGATTCTGATTGAGGGACATTGACCTGATAATGCCATCAACTTCTCCCTTGAGTGAATCATCTTCATATAACACGAATACGTCCATTGTTTTGTTAAGCTTGAACAAAAACCATTTTTGCCCATTGAATTCGCCCGAGGTTTTATTTGTTCTGACTAATTTTTCATGTGAATTATGAATAAACAGATTAATTACAGCGTAGCCAGTTAAACCGATATTTTTTTCTGTTCTATTGAGTTCAAAGCGTAAATGTTTGGTTTTAATATTATCTAATAGACAATTCTTGCTTAACACAATCGATTCGGCATTGATAGGTATCGCGATACCCCTTTCTGTCATCCATTGTTTATAATTGCCATCGACAATTCCTGTCATAAATCTCTCATCCTGAGTGTGTTCGTAGGCGAGAGCTATGGGGGATGTGGCCATGTCGACTCTGTATATTATGAACAAGCCGATAAGCAACGTCGCAGCAATAGACGATGAAAAGAAAAGCCGGTAACGTATTTTTCTATGTGCTGATTTTTTTTCGTCAATGATTTGTTTGTCAAGATTGTTGAGCAAGCTTTGTTTTAGACATGTTGGCACGTCAGGTGTATGCAGTGCCTGGTTCAATTTCTTATGTTGGTCATTATCGTTATTTGTCACCATTATTTCTTAACCTGTTATGATTTTGAATTTGAATGACATTGGGTTCATTTTTTACTCTTCTTTTTTTCGGAATATCATTCATTGCTTTTCTGGCACGTGATAAACGGCTCATCACAGTACCCGTGGGTATTTCAAGTTGCTCGCTGATTTCGTCATAGGTAAATCCGTGTAATGCATATAACAATAGAATTTCACGTTGCGACATACTTAGCGAATTGAGCTCACGTTCAAGATCAATCATTTCATCGATATTCTCATTCGGTGTAGTCGCGACTAAATCCAACTCCACCAGCGTATCTAACGATGTGAGTTTTCTGTTTGGGTGTTGATATTCCTTGTAAACGATACGACGCAGTATTGTTAATAGCCAGGGCAAGACTTTTTTTTCATCATGTAACGAAGTCCGGTGTTTCCAGGCCTGGTAATAGGTATCCTGAACCAGGTCCTTTGCCAGATCGATATTACTTGTCATCCAAAAAGCGTGTCGGTATACAGATTCATGATGTTGTACTATCCATTGTTTAAAAAGAGCTTCACTAATTTCCATCTATATGATTTTCCGACATAATTTCACTTGCTCAGTTGTCTGTATTTTTACATATCGCTATTAAGAGGGTGATTACCAACAATTTATTCCCGGCAAAATAAAAATAATTTTGTGTCTAGAATATTCATTAGACTGAACACCCAAGAATAAGACAGCGAAAATCGAATAATTTATCGGAATGTACAACTAAGATATTGTGTTTATAGCCCTATTACTATTTATGCCATTTCAGATTATTTTTCAACACCATGCTACAATTTAACCTAAATAAACCAGTTGGATGTTTAAAATGGCACAAGTGAAAATATATAGTACGGGCACTTGCCCTATTTGTGATAAAACTAAATCGGCATTGATTAAGTGGAATATCGATTATGAAGAGGTTAAGATTGATCAGTCGGCAGAGGGTTTAAAAGAAATGCTAGAGATAACGGACCATGCGCGAACGGTACCGCAGATAATTGTTAAGGGGAAATGGATAGGCGGGTTTTCTGAATTAACTGAATTACACATGGATGGTGAACTTGATGATTTGATGTGATTTAGTTTTAATATCACTGGAATGCTTAGTTTTGAATTTCTCTACACTATTCTAATTGTCATACCTCGTGATTGATATTCAATGTTGTGTTAAGTAGATGTCGCCACCCCTTACTGTTAAGTTGTTAGTGTAGTGAATAAAAACAGGGCTTGGTTAACTAGTGTTCATCCACAAACGGTCTATTTCTCCAATATCCGCGTTGCACAGATTTTTTAAATGCTCACATATTAGTATATGCTGCGCTTTAAAAAATCGGTGCGCCTTGATCTTGAAGAAATATCCTCGTTTGTGGACGGACACTAACTGGCCCTGTTTCTGAATTGAATATTAATCCAATCGCCGGATTATCGTTAGCTTTCAATTAAACCTGATACGGCCTTTTTATCAATTTTCTCAATCGTTTTGTTGTCGTGGCTGGCGGTCTTATCTTGGCTGTGCTGTTCGAAAAATTTTGACCAAAACTGCTTTTTATCATTATTTTTTAATGCGTCTGCCGATAATTCCTGATGGCCTTTTTTGCTACTGCAGCCTTCGCCTTCACTTCCCGCGAAAGCCAGCGAAGAGAGTGTCATAACAAAAAGGAAAAAAATGGGTAGTTGAATAAGTTTGATATCCATAACATTAATGTCTCCGATTTATGGTGAGTTGCCAACGTGTATGATTCATGATTTTTTTGAACATGTAAACAGTTATTTTGGTAGGGTTATAGCGTGTTTCTCGGACAGGCTCCCTAGGCAATAATAGTTGCCTGTGTGGGGTTTACTGTTCAGAATATTAGCTATGTCTTAAGGAAATTGGATTAGTTAACATAGTATGTGTGGCATTTCATTAGTTTATCATTGTGAAGGACAACGCGTTGACGAGGCTATGTTGCGTCGTATGATATTGGCGATAAAACACCGTGGTCCAGATGCCGATGGCATTTTTGTTAATAAACATGCTGGTTTGGGTCATACCAGGTTAAGTATTGTCGATGTTAACGGCGGCACACAACCCATGCTGAGTCAGAACAAACGTTATGTAATTACATATAATGGGGAAATCTATAATTTCAAAGACTTACGTGAATCGCTAGAAAAACAGGGAATCGAATTTGAGAGTCGCTGTGATACAGAAGTCATTTTGGCATTGTATCAGGAATTAGGTGCTGATTGTGTTAAACAGTTGCGTGGTATGTTCAGTTTTGCAATTCTCGACATTCAAAGCGGTAAATTATTTATTGCGCGTGACCGTTTGGGTATCAAACCCCTGTTTTATCACTGGACTGGTAAAACATTGTTGGCGGCCTCCGAAATAAAGTCGTTGTTTGCGAGTAAATTGCTGACGCCGGTCATTAATAAACAATCGATTAGAAATCATTTTACTTACCAATTTTCAGTTTCGCCTTTTACCATGTTTGAAAATGTACTGGAACTGCCACCCGGCCATACGTTAACTATTGTACAAGGAGGCGAACCTGAAATAAAGGAATATTGGGACTTGGAATTTCCTGAAGAATGTTTGGAGGAGCAATTACCATCGTTATTATCAGAACAATTACAGGAGCAGGGCGAATACTTAATAGATGAAAATTTTCAAGAACAAAGTGAGGGCAAGGAAGAGCAAGAGTGGATTCAAAAATTTGAGGAGAAGTTTAATGATGCGGCGAAAACTCACACTATAGGTGATGTTCCTATAGGTACGTATTTGTCAGGCGGTATTGATTCGTCCGCTACGACACTACTATTAAAGAAACATTACCCATCCTTACCGAAATCTTTTTCAATTCATTTTATCAATCCGAATTCTGACGAATCTTACGCTTATCGGCCCGTGGCGAATCATTTGGGTGTTCCAAATTCTGAACTGATAATTGATGATAAGCGTGAAGAGGGTTACCTGGGTGTGTTTGCAGCGTGTTTGTATCATTTAGAGCAGCCCCAAAGAATGGCGGTTGATATCCCACATTTTTTATTATCTGATTTTGTACGGCAGGAAAATTGTAAAGTAGTTTATACAGGCGATGGGGCAGATGAAATTTTTGGGGGCTATGATTGCTTCCGTCAGGATAGTATGCGTTGTTGGGGCAACGATCTGCAAAATGAAGAGGCGCGTGCGAATCAATATTTAGGAGAATACAGTAAATATTTCGCCAAGCAATATATGCAATTATTGCTTGGGTTGCATGAACCTGAAAAACAAGAGAATGTCTATGCGGAATTCGGCACCTATCCCGCATGGTATGATTTTTGGCAAATTTTGAAAGAATGCAGTGAGGAAATATTTACAGATTCATTTTTAAATGAAACAAACAATGATTCACAAATGCCAGAACTCGTTGCTAAAATGAAGCCTAAAATTAACAATCGTCATCCTCTTAATCAATCACTATATATGGAAACAAAAACCAGATTGCCAGGTTGGATTCTATGGAAGAGTGATCGCCTTAGTATGGCACATAGCGTCGAAGCGAGAGTACCTTTTATGGATCATCCGTTGGTAGAATTTTCAGCAAACATGCCATGCTATTTAAAATTAAATGGCATGGACGAAAAATATGTATTAAAAATGATGGTGAAGGCGGCGCTGCCAGAAATTCCTGGTGAATATAAAAAGCGCGCTTTCTATACTCCAATCAGGGAATGGTTTTTTTCTAATGATGATCAAACGGAATTACAGCAGTACTTGTCTGTTGATGCTCTTCAAGAAGTGGGTTTTTTTAAACCGAACGCAGTACAAAAAATAATAAAAAGGCTTGCTGAATCGCCCGCAGAACTGGATTTAAATAGTAACTACGACGTGACGAAAGATGAATGGCTTTTTATGTTGGTACTTAGCACACAAATGTTGCATAGCCAGTTTGTGAAACAATCCGCTCCGTGCTTCCAGACTTAGGGGCCGCAAAACAATAAGTTACCGAATTTAGTTATTTGATCGGCCAGATTTGGTAATTCCATTCGCCGTGAAATGTGTTGCGTTTGATTTGCACTTCTGCGAGTTGATCATCATTAACCTTCTTCGATTTTTCATACTGGCCTTTGTCCAACCAAGCGTGAACTTCCAGGCCTTCTTCAGTTTTCGTTGAGCCAATAAGA
>CAZWBV010000003.1:0-25625 GCA_964632225.1 uncultured Gammaproteobacteria bacterium
TACCACCCATTGCAATATTCATTGGTACGCTACGTTTATCGGTTTCGCAAATTCAAACCTTGGTCTATGTACTGATTGGTATCGCAGTTTTCGAAGCCGCACTCGGATTAATACAATATGGTGACGGCGTAGCAAGTAGTTTTCGATTCAATAATCCATTTTCTGGTAACGGTGCGGAAGGTACCTATGCAAATAGAAATCATCTCGCGGGCTTGTTAGAAATGGTGCTGCCAATAGGGTTGGGGTTATTGGCCTTATCAGTCGGTCATACACGAACAGAGTTACACTATCATCGGTCCTGGCGTACACGTATTGTATCGCTGTCTGGCTGGCATATGAATAAAACCGTTGTTTATGCTTTTATTTGTATATTAATATTACTGGGACTGGTTTTTACCCAATCAAGATCCGGAGTCGCATTGGCGATGTTCGGTGTTTTCTTGTCTGCCATTGCTTATGCCCGTCGTTTAGGGGGGACCAATGTATTTGGTGTTATTGGTTCATTTTTTGCTGTAGTAACCGCAATAGCCATTGAAATTGGATTAGCACCGTTGTTGCAGCGGTTTTCAGTTGATCATTTGGAAAATCTTCGTTTCATCATTTTCAGTAACACGATAAAAGGCATTGGTACTTTTTTTCCGGTTGGTAGCGGCCCCGGCACATATCCGTTTATATACCCAAGATTTCAATCGATTGAAGAAACCGCTTTCATAAACCACGCGCACAATGATTATCTGGAATGGTTAATGGAGGGGGGGTTGGTCGCGGGTCTGATAATATTAGTTTGTTTTTGGTTTTATTGCAGGCAATGGCCAAAAGTTTGGTTAAAAGGGTATTGGTCTACGTTTCAGTTTATGCAGGTTGGCGCGGGTATTGGTATATTGTTAATGATGTTACACGGGCTAACGGACTTTAATCTGCATATCCCCGCAAATGCCCTGTATTTTGCATTTTTAGCAAGTGTGTTTTTTTATCCACAACCGGGTGATGGATACTCCAACACGGGTAATGCCAGCGGTGTCAAGCAAACGGTTAAACAAGGTACTCAACAAAAGGTCGTTGCGACCGATGATGGTATAGAAGACCAAGCGAATAACAACCGTAGTGGATCTTCAGACACCCATTTTAACCGTGGTTCGACCCCCAGTTTAACCCCTGGTTCAAGCATGGAAGAAGAAAATCAGGTGGCTAAAAGAGTCGATAAGCCGGAAGATATATGCAATCCGTTCGCAGAAAAAGATGAATAAGACAATGTATTATGATTGACATTCACTGCCATATGTTGCCCTCAATTGATGATGGCGCAGTCAATCTGGAAACAGCCTTGTGCATGGCGCAAATGGCAGCCGAAGATGGCATAACAAAAACGGTATGTACACCACATATCTATCCTGGTGTTTTTGATAACAATAAACAAATCATTCAAAAAGCAGTTGAGGCCTTTTCTCAGCAGGTATCTGACGCTGGAATACCGTTAGAACTGTGTTTTGCGGCGGATACGCACATGGTACCTGATCTGATTGAAGGTATAAAATCAGATAGAATACCAACCATCAATGGGAGCCGGTACTTGTTGTTTGAACCGCCGCATAAGATCGCCCCACCCGGCTTCGAAAGATTTGTATTCAATTTGTTAACAGCGGGTATTATTCCCGTTATAACCCACCCTGAACGGCTTGATTGGATTGACACGCATTACGAATCATTTATAAATGCGGCCCAAAAAGGAGCGTGGTTACAAGTGACGGCAGGTGCGGTGTGCGGGAAATTTGGGAGAAAAGCCAAATATTGGGCGGAACGCATGTTGGACGAAGGCGTTGTTCACGTTCTTGCTACTGATGCGCATAATATTAATCACCGGCCACCCATTTTATCTGAAGGTTGTATTGCAGCTGAGCGCTGGTTAAGCAAAGAAGAGGTAAAGCGGTTGGTTTACGATAGACCATTAGCGACTATCATGGATGCACCCCCCGAATCATTGCCATTACCGAATGGGTTGTTGAATAGGCCTGAGAAAAAAGCAAAAAAATCCTTTTTCAAAAAGCTCTTTAAATAAAATAGTTAGTTACTTTTTCGTTAAACCTAGAATAAACGCCAGTATCTCATCTGTACTATTGATGTTCATCCATCGAGGATGTGATTTTATGTTTGGTTTTAAATCACTTGCGATTGCAATTATTGATTGATCTTTCGGGAAAAGATATTCCTGCTTAAGATCGCGACGGTGAAGTTCGATTTTAGGAAAGTGTTCATGCTTAAATCCCTCGACTAAAATAATATCCAGGTGCTCTACGTTAAGTTGTGCAATTAAATCATTTAACGCAGGTTCTTTTTGCTTAACATTGTTCTCCACCATCAAGGCCCATCTTTGCGCAGAGGCGACCAGCATTTGTGTTGCGCCTGCTTTTCGCAACTCATAACTGTCTTTGCCGGGTTTATCAATGTCGAATTCATGATGCGCATGTTTGATTACGCCAATACGAACGCCTTTTTCAGTTAATTTTGGTAGAAGCTTTGTTAAAAGTGTTGTTTTACCCGTGCCACTAAAACCGACGATGCCGAGTACAGGTATTTTTCCATTTAATTTCATTGTTGTGACATTTTTTAGCGAATTTTTTTGCCGCTATCAGTAGAATCGTTTTTCGAATACAGCAAGCTCTTCGGTTGTATTGATGTTAGTAAATGATTCCGATTGATCAGAAAAATCCACAACGACCGAATTTTGATTATTAAAAAAAATTTCCGCTTTTCGTTCACCTTGTTCTAAAAAACGTTGTAATTTATTAATAAGGTCTCTATGTATTAGAGAAAAGAGGGGTTGTAATCGAATACCATCGTGTACCACACAGGGCTTCAACGTGTTGTCACTTACATGGGCAAACATTCTTTCAACCAACGTGCGTGATAAATGGGGAGTATCACAGGGCACGGTGGCAATATACTCGGTGTTGCATGCGTTGAAAGCAGCGAGCATACCAGAAAGGGGGCCCATATAGTCATCATTTTGATCTGGTACTATACGGTAGTTAAATTGTTTGTAGTGTTCAATATGACGGTTTGCATTAATGATGATATCACTGACTTGTGGGGCAAATGCATCAATAACGTAACTTATGAGCGGTCTGCCGTTTAACAGGACCAGTCCTTTATCGATGTTGTTTTTATCAGGACTGTTGATGAGTTCAGGACTGTTGATGCGTTCAGGACTGTTGATGCGTTCAGGACTGTTGATGCGTTCAGGACTGTTTATGTGTTCAAGACTGTTGACACATTCAAGACTGCTCACACGTTCAAGACTGTTCATACGTGTCGCCCGCCCGCCAGACAAGATGACACCCGTGACATTATTAATTTTATTTGTCATTGTGTATTTGCCGTTGTGTAAGCTATCGCCAATAATGCTGACCCGTAAGCGGCTTCGTCGTGCTTTGGCGTTATCATTTCTACATCAAGTCGTTTTTTGCGTATTTGTTGCCATGCCCTGTTTTTAGCGCCACCCCCAACAGTGTATATCGTTTCCGGGTAGGGTACACCTAACTCAGACAAGCGTTTGTATCCTAACAATTCAATGTGTGCGATACCTTCTAATATCGCCTGAAAAAATTTCACGTCGCTTTTCGGGCGCGGAAATAATTTGGGTTGAACATGACTGTCGTTAACTGGAAAACGTTCGCCACTGGACAGCAGTGGGTAATAATCGAGATTCACAAGCCGTTCAGGTTGAAGATAACGCGTCATGGATTGCAATTGTGCATCCGTAAAATAATGCAATAATACGGCACCACCTGAATTGGAGCCGCCACCAACTAACCAGTGGTCGCCTAATGGTTGACTATAAATACCGTACTCTGGCGCAAAAACGGGTGTATCAGACCAGGTTTTTAGCACCAGGGTTGACCCTAAGGATGTCACCGCTTGACCCGGTCTTGCTACACCTGTTGCCAGAAATGCAGCCGTACTGTCCGTTGTGCCTGCTATGACATTGACCTGTTTGGGTAAATCAAATAATTTCGCTGAATCAGCGCTAATCGGACTAATGAGATTACCTGGCGATATGACCTCGGGTAACCAGTCCATATTAACGCCAAGTTTTTCTAACCACGGGGGCCAGTGACAGTCAATAGGGTTATATCCGAGTTTTAAACAGTTATTTTTGTCGCTTATGCCTGTTTTGTTTGTTAATTTTGCGGTAATCCAGTCAGCTTGATTGGCGATGAATTTTACCTGTGTGGTATCGGAATGATGTTGCAGCCACAGGAGTTTTGCCAAGCCGGACGATGCGCCGTGCGCCGCGCAGCTTTTTGGCGCAACCTGGGTGATACGCTGGGCTTCAGTTTGTGCGCGTGCATCGTTATACATCAGTGCGCTTGTTAGAGGGTGGCCTTCTTTATCAACCAAAAGTACCGTACCCGATGTGCCATCTACCGCGATCGCATTGATCTGCGATCGATCAATTTTTGCAAGCAATGATGACAATGTGTCTTTTGTCGCATTCCACCATATTAGCGGCTCTTGTTCACTGCATGGCCCAACTCGATGGGGCAGGGCGATATCGCAGCGTGCTTCTGCCACAACCTCGGTACTTAAATTGATGGCGACAGCACGGCAACCGGATGTGCCTAAATCAACACCAATAAATAATGCATCTGGGTTGTGATGTACTCGCAAATAATCTGACTCTAAAGGCGGCGACATGAGCGACTTACGCTATTTAAGCCAGCTCAATGCGTCTAGGCGGCATCCAATCCAGCTTTGTATGTTCTGCAACAACTGTCGTATATAGTCCACCGCGCACATTAAAATCCGCCGTGATGCGCATGAACCTGGGTTGGCAGACTGAGACTATTCGATCCAGCATTTGGTTCGTGACGGCTTCATGAAACACCCCTTGCTCGCGAAAAGACCACATATATAATTTTAATGATTTCAACTCTATACACAGTAAATCTGCGACATATTCTATATTGATAACGGCAAAATCGGGCTGCCCCGTTTTTGGACACAAGCAGGTAAATTCAGGTATTTTTATGCGGATTGTATAATCGCGCTGTGGCATCGGATTATCGAATGTGTCAACTTCTGTACGTGCTTGGGTAGGCATATTGTGCTCTCTGTGGTAGTTTGTCGTCGTTAAATATGTTACTCCATTACCTAGAAATTACATTAAGTTTATTAAATATAAGCATAAAAACAATGCAATTAAAATTTAGCACTCACTATGCGATAATATATACAAAAATCGATGCAGAAATCCAGGTGATATTCTGGGTAACATTTCGAATAAAAAGTCGAATAAAAAGTCGAATAAAAAGCGTAATACACTAATTTTTTGAGTGGTATTGAATGCGATTAAGTAAAATTAAATTGGCCGGGTTTAAATCATTTGTAGATCCGACCACAATACAATTGGCCAGTAATCTCGTCGGCATTGTCGGCCCGAATGGTTGCGGTAAGTCCAATATAATCGATGCGATTAGATGGGTTATGGGCGAAAGTTCAGCTAAACATTTGCGTGGTGATTCCATGGCTGACGTTATCTTCAATGGTTCGTCTGCACGCAAACCAGTTGGCCAAGCCGCCATCGAGTTATTGTTTGATAATACAGACGGCAGCTTGGGGGGACAATACGCACAATACAACGAAATTGCTGTGAAACGGATTGTATCACGTGATGGCACATCGACATACCACCTTAACGGAGGACGTTGTCGGCGTAAGGATATCCTTGATATTTTTCTGGGTACCGGACTGGGCCCACGCAGTTACGCCATTATTGAGCAAGGTATGATTTCCCGGTTAATTGACGCAAAACCTGAAGAGTTACGGGTTTATATTGAAGAAGCAGCGGGTATCTCAAAATACAAGGAACGCCGCCGTGAAACAGAAAACCGCATTAAACATACGCGTGAAAACCTGGATCGACTTAACGACGTGCTTGAAGAAATAAGTAAACAGATTAATCATCTACAGCGCCAGGCTAACACGGCGGAAAAATACAAAGTGTTAAAGCAGGAAGAACGTTTATTAAAAGCGCAGTTACTTGCGCTCAAATGGATGGCATTAGACGAAAAAACGAAACAACAGCAAGGCCAGATAAAAGAACAGGATACCTTGTTTGAAAAACAACTGGCCGAACAACGTAGCGCGGAAGCAGACATTGAAAAGCAACGTGAAGAACACGTTCAGGCAACAGACTGCTTCAATGCCGTTCAAGAACGTTTCTACAGTGTGGGTGCCGATATTTCACGCGTTGAACAAAACATTCAGCACGCCAAAGATCGACGGCATCAACAGCAGGACGATCTTGCAGAAACTGAAAAGGAACTCATAGAAGCAAAATCTCATTTAGACATGGATCAACGTCAAATCGAAGATTTTAAATTAATACTCATTGATATTGAGCCGCAACTGGAAAAAGCCAGCGAAGCAGAACATGTATCGGGTGAAGCCTATTCAGATGCCGAACAAACAATGAGTCATTGGCGCGAAGGCTGGGAAGGATTTAATAAGCAATCCGCAGAGTCGTCTCAAACTGCGGAGGTCACAAAAACGCGTATACAGCATCTAGAAGACAATATTGTCCAGCTTAAAGAACGTTGTGCCCGCATGGAACAGGAGCAACAACAATTTTTGCCAGAGGCGTTACACCAGGAAATTGAATCGGCCCAAAATCGATTTTCAGAAATTGACGCTAAATCGGAAAGCTATAAAGAAATTCTGAATAAAAGTTTAACTGAAATCAACGAGCAGCGCGAAGCGATTAGTGAAACGACCACCCAGTTAGGGCAATGCAGAAATGAGTTACAAAGTATGCAAGGCCGACAATCCTCCTTGGAGACACTGCAGCAGGCCGCGCTGGGTAAAAATGCAAGTGAAGCAACGCAGTGGTTGGAAAATCACAATTTACAAGATGCTAAACGTATAGCACAACGTATCGAAGTTGAAAACGGCTGGGAAAAAGCGGTGGAATGTGTACTGGGCTTCAACCTGGAGGCAGTGTGTATTGATGGGTTTAATTCAATCATTGAAAACCTGGATAGCTTGGCGAAGGGTTCACTTACCTTCTTTGATGTTAGTGCAAACACCTCGGCTAATGTATCTCAGGCTTCGCGTATAAGCGCAACAATGTTGTCTAGCAAAGTTTCTTCAGAGCTCAGGTTGGAGGCGGTTTTATCCGGCGTCTTTATTGCAGAAAACCTAAATGAAGCACTCATGCTTCGAGAGCAGTTAGCCACAACTGAATCCGTTGTGACACCTGATGGTATATGGCTAGGCCGTGCCTGGTTGCGGGTGGCAAAAGAAGAAGATGAAAATGACGGTGTATTGCAGCGTGAGCAGGAATTAAACGCGTTGTATGATAAAATAATGTCGTTAACCAACCAGGAAGATGAATTAAATCAACGCCTGATAAATAAAAACAATACATTGAAAAATCAGGAAGAAACGCGAGAAAAATTACAGTCTGAACTGGATGATATTAACCTTGAGCGCGCCGATGTTAACTCCAATATGAGTGCTAAAAAAGCGCGCCTTGATCAAATGGTAAGTCGTATTGCCGCTATTAAAGTCGAGGTGTTGGAGCTAAAACAAAAGGCAGTTCAAGATGAATCCGCATTGAGTGATTTACGCGGCAACCTGCAAGACACTATCGACAAGATGGAGATGCTATCACAAGAACGGGCAGAATTGGTTGCAGAACGTGATCAATTTCAACTGGCGCTCGATACAACGCGTGGGCAAGCGAAAACAGATCGTGAAGCAGCGCATGAAATTGCGCTAAAAATTCAATCTACTCGCACTGGACTGGAATCCACACAGCAGAGCCTGACGCGCATACAGAAACAATTTGACCAACTGATCGAACGCCGCGAAACGCTGCAGCAGGCAATTAGCGAAAGCGAAACACCATTACAAACGATGAATGAAGCGTTAGAGGTGTTACTTGAGCAGCGAGTCAGTATTGAAACCGAGCTAAGCGATGCTCGTCGTCTTGTTGAAGCTATCGATCACACGCTTCGTGAGCTAACAGAAAAACGAAATGAAATTGAAGGCAAAGTTCAGGAAGTGCGTGCCGGGCTGGACGATTCCCGACTGGCTTTTCAGGAAATAAAGGTGCGTTCTCAAACATTACAAGAACAACTTGCTGAAACGGATTATTCGCTTGAGACCTTAAAAAGTGAAATGCCAGAAGAGGCAAATGTCAACGACTGGGAAGAGAACACAGCAAAAACCAGTACCAGAATACAACGACTGGGTGCGATTAATTTAGCCGCAATTGAGGAATTTCAGGAACAATCCGAGCGGAAAGAGTACCTCGATGCACAACATGCCGATTTAACTGAAGCATTGGAAACGCTGGAAAATGCAATACAAAAAATAGATAAGGAAACACGGGAACGTTTCAAGGAAACCTATGAAAAAATTAACCTCAGTTTTAAGAGTCGTTTTCCAAAATTATTCGGTGGGGGCCAGGCGTACCTTGATCTGACTGGCGAAGATTTGTTGGATACCGGGGTCACGGTCATGGCCAGGCCACCTGGTAAACGTAATAGCACGATTCATTTGCTTTCAGGTGGTGAAAAAGCCCTCACAGCAATTGCGCTGGTTTTTGCTATATTTGAATTAAACCCGGCGCCTTTTTGCTTGTTGGATGAGGTAGATGCGCCACTGGATGATGCGAATGTGGTTCGATTTTGCAATGTCGTAAAAGAAATGTCTGAATCGGTGCAATTTGTATTTATTACGCATAATAAAATAACGATGGAAATTGCCAAGCATTTAAACGGAGTGACTATGCAAGAAGCAGGTGTTTCACGCATGGTCGCAGTCGATGTCGATGAAGCGGTTGAACTGGCGGCAATGTAAAGTGTGTCGCATATAGAGTGGTGTTAACACGTGCTATTAACAGTTAATGGGGAGCATCGATGGATGCACTGCGGCTAAGCTTACTCATATTTGGGGCATTTGTACTTGGTGGCGTTTATTTGTGGAGCAGTCATTTGCAACACAAAAGGCGCGAGAAAAGTCCCCGTTGGGAGGGTGCCGGGAGCCATACTATCAGCAACCCGGAGGTGGATAATGCCGACGTTACCCTTGATGGGGATCAGGCGTTTCGTTTTACTTCTCACGGTGATATTTTTGATGATGATGTTGAAAAAATCTATACTCAAGATATTGCAAGAGAAAGTATTGATTTTAGTAACAGCGAAGAATCCAGAATGTCTTCACATGTAATTTCTGACGTTACAGTTGACGGTATAAAGTCCGATAAAGTTGTTGACAAAGACATTGATAAAGACAATCCTCAAACTCCTCCCGTATTTGTAAAATCTAAGGTATATGAATCCAGGCTTGATCAAACAAAATCCCATATCAAGGCGGTTCATGAGCAAGAGCGCAAGAAACAGCAAATAGAGCAAACTAAATCGCCTAAATCGGGGGCCAAAGCGAGCGGTAATGGCCTTGTCATTGTGATTAACTTACTGGCCCGACCCGGTTTAGAGTTTAAGGGAGAAAAAATTTTACGTTCAGTAGAAAATTCTGGCCTGAAATACGGGGATATGAATATCTTTCACTATACCCATTCCAGCGCCGTTTCCAGTTCTGATTCCAACGAATATCAATCTGATCAACATATGTTTAGTCTTACTAATATTGTGAATCCCGGTACTTTTGATAAAAATAAAATGTCGACACTGACTACACCGGGCTTGTCATTATTTATGCAATTGCCAGGTCCCGAAGATGGTGTTAAAACATTTGAAAAAATGCTGAATACTGCACAAACCCTGAAAAAAGAATTAGATGGCGAATTGTGTGATGAATCTCGGTCTGCGTTGACGTATCAAACTATCAGTCATATAAAAGAACGAATTAAAGAGTACTGTTTTAAGTACCCACAAGCGTGAGTTCAATTTTTATTTCTAATATTGAGTTTTAATAACGTGTTAGCAAAAGAAATATTGAAACAGGCGTCATCATTACGAGAACAGCTTAACTATCATAATTATCGGTATTACATACTGGATGATCCCGAAATCCCCGATGCAGAATATGATCGTTTGTTCAAGGCGCTACAGAATTTAGAATCTTCTTCCCCTGAGTTACAAACGCCCGATTCACCCACTCAACGTGTTGGGTCAAAACCCGTGACAGAGTTTTCAAAAGTGGATCACAGTGTACCCATGCTGTCATTAGCGAACGCCTTTAACAAAGTGGATATAGAGGATTTTAATAAGCGCATTATAGATAAACTGGAAATTGAAGAAGTGGAATATATCGCAGAACCCAAGCTCGATGGCCTTGCAGTCAGTTTACTGTATATGGAGGGTGTATTGGTGCGCGGTGCGACACGTGGCGATGGAAATACAGGTGAAGATATTACCCAAAACGTGCGCACTATTTCAACTATCCCCTTGCATTTGATCGGAAAAGACTATCCACGTACGTTGGAGGTGCGTGGTGAAGTGATCATAACAAAAAATGGGTTCGAAGAGCTCAATGTGCGACAACGCGAAAATGAAGAAAAACAGTATGCCAATCCGCGTAATGCGGCAGCGGGTAGCCTTCGTCAACTCGATTCAAAAATAACAGCAGGACGCCCGCTGGTAATGATTTGCTATGGAATCGGCGAAGTAAAAGGGGGTGCGTTGCCAGGTCGGCACAGTGATATTCTCGAAAAATTAAGTCAGTGGGGGTTTCGTATTGCACCGGAAATTGATGTGATTAAAGGTTTTTTGCCTTGTATAGAATATTATAACGCCGTACTAAAAGTGCGAGATACATTACCCTATGAGATTGATGGTGTTGTTTACAAAATTAATCGTTTGGATCAACAGAAAGAAATGGGGTTTGTATCACGAGCACCGCGTTGGGCGATTGCTTATAAATTTCCTGCCCAAGAGGAAATGACGAAATTACTGGCCATCGATATTCAGGTCGGTCGCACAGGTGCATTGACACCCGTGGCAAGATTGGAACCTGTTTTCGTCGGGGGCGTTACCGTGACTAATGCTACTTTGCATAATCAGGACGAAATTGAGCGAAAAGACGTGCGCGTAGGTGACACCGTTATTGTCAGGCGGGCAGGGGATGTGATACCCGAAGTGGTCAGTTCTGTTTTATCAAGGCGCCCGAAAGGCTTACGTCGGTTTAAGATGCCGAGCAAATGTCCGGTTTGTGGTTCAGATGTGGAACGGCAGGAAGGGGAATCCGCATTACGTTGTATCGGCGGTTTGTTTTGTGATGCGCAACGAAAAGAAGCAATCAAGCATTTTTCTTCGCGGCGCGCATTGGATATCGAAGGTTTAGGGGATAAATTGGTTGAACAATTGATTGATGAAGGCCTGATCCATGACCCAGCAGATTTATATTTGCTCTCAAGACAACAATATGCGGCACTTGATCGTATGGCAGAAAAATCTGCTGGGAATTTGATTGATTCTCTGCAAAAAAGTAAATCAACCACGTTGGCTCGTTTTTTGTTCGCCCTGGGTATTTTGAATGTTGGGGAAACCACAGCACAAAATTTAGCCAAACATTTTGGTACTATAGAAAATTTAATGAAGGCCGATAGTGATACACTTATTGAAGTAGCCGATATAGGGCCTGTTGTCGCGAAGAGCATTATTTTGTTTTTTAAACAGAAACATAATCGTGATGTCATCAAGAAACTCACTAAAGTGGGTTTACATTGGTCAGATACAGAAGGATCCAACGCAGGAGAACAGCCTCTTAAAGGCGCGAACTTTGTGCTGACGGGTACAATGAAAAATATGACTCGCGATGAAGCCAAGGCCAGAATACAGAAATTAGGTGGGAAAGTGACTGCAAGTGTGTCAAAAAAAACAAACTATGTTGTAGTAGGTGCAGAGCCCGGATCAAAACTGGATAAGGCGCAGCAACTGAATATCGATTTATTGGATGAAAAAGAGTTTGAAAAATTAATAACAGGTATGTAACTATACTAACTTAAGGAACCTCAGAATTAATCAGAGGTTCCGCTATACTAGAAGTAGTTGAAGAGTAGTTGAAGAGTAGTTGAAGAGTAGTTGAAGAGTAGTTGAAACTTTGCTTAACCAAACCTTAGCGATATGGAACCAAAATCATTAAATGCTGCTTGCGGATGGACTTGGATCCAATCTGCCTGGAAATTGTTTATTGTTAACCCTGGTTTATGGATTGTCATGTTCATCAGCTATTTTGCAATCGCTGTTGTACTCAGTTTTATTCCAGTATTAGGTAGCCTGGCTCTTGCGCTCCTCTCGCCGGTATTCGGTGCAGGTATAATGTATGCTGCGAGTGAAGTAGAGGCGAAGAAGGAACTTGACTTAAAATTTCTTTTTCATGGATTTCAGGAAAAATCGAAATTAAACTCGTTGCTGGTACTGGGCGTTATTTCATTGGTTGTCTCACTCGTGATTGGCGTTATGGTTTTTGTCTTTGTTGGTGGCACGATTATGACAATAATGATGAATGGGACAGAAGCAACGGTATCTAACAGTGTGATAACCGGGCTAGGGCTTGGCGTCGTTTTCTGGGTATTAATCATCGTTGTACTTCAATTTTTATTATTAACAGCGTTGATATTCGCTGTGCCGTTGGTCATGTTAAATAATATAGCGCCTATTGCCGCTGTAAAATTCAGTTTTAGTGCTTGCATGAAAAATATATGGCCAATGTTAGTATACAGTGTTATTGCTCTGCTCCTCTTTGTCATTGCAATAATACCAATGGGGCTCGGTTTTATTATTTTATTTCCGGTGATGATGATTTCGATATATTGTATGTATAGATCTATATTTTCTCAGGGAGTCTCGGTTTAACCTAAATAAATACCTTTAGCAGGTCGTGGGAGATTGAGGTATTAGGTTTATCCTGGTTTTACTGTTTTTTCTCCTATCACCATCCGCCCGGCAGGCTTTTGTGAATGATAATTTTTTTGTCTTCGATACTCAGGTAACCACCCCTTGTTAAGTCATTCATGATGCGTGTCACCATCTCTCGGGAAGTGCCCGCCATATCGGAAATATTCTTATGGGTGAGTTTGCGAGAAATAACTTTTTTGTCGTTTTGTCGTTCCGCCATTTGTAACAACGTTTTGCTGATACAGCTATAACCGTCTGTTAATGCGATATCTTTCAGATTTTCTGTTGTTAATCTTAAGCGTTTACACAATTCAATGCTTAGGTTTATTGCTATGTCAGGATGCTGTTGCATGCAGTGCATAAAATGACTCTTTGAAATAACGGCCAGCAACGTATCTTCTAATGTTGTAATTGATGCCGAACGGCGTGAATTATCCAACAGGGACATCTCTCCAAAATAATCGCCTTTGCCCAGGCTTTTCAATACAAGTTCTTTGCCTCGTTCGTCACTGATGAAGATGTTGGTGCGACCGGATAAAATCAAATATAACGAGTCACTCAATTCGCCTTCATAAAAGACGATGGTATTATCTGGATAAGGTTTAATTTGAGCTAGGTTCGATATATTATCAATCTCCAATTCCGTTAAGCTCGAAAACAGCGGTATATCGACCATTATTTCTTTTAATAGACTGACTTCTGACATTATTTATCCCCCCCGATCATTGGTTTGACTGCAGAGTCCATCCTGCGGCTTCTATTTTTTATTTTTCTTTTAGCTAATAGCTATACAATGTAGCTAATAGCTATTTTGGTGTTCTATTTTGGTGTTCGTGATGTCACAACATACCCTATTTTGCTGATATTGAATCTTGACGTCCAGCGTTAAATCACGGGTTTGCAATATATTTCATGTCATTAAATATTTCGCTTTTACCATAACTGGCCAATGAATTAACATTTACACATTGCTAGATTAGATTTATTCACCGCACTTTCGTTTAAATTGTTGAATAATTTATTATAATCCAAAACGTCAATATTTAAGTCAACGTTAAGTCAACAAGGCCACACTCTTTACCTGGGCATACACCGATTTGCCTGATTTCAAACCAAGTTCAACAGCCGATTTTCGCGTGATTCGTGATAGTATGGGCACCCCACCTGCTAGCAAACGCACGGTGACCTGGGCAGCTCCTTCGTCGGTGATTTCGTCAACGGTGACCGGAAAAATATTCAGAATACTGGTGTCGGATTGATGTTCCAGGGTTAAACTGACATCACGGGCCGCAAGTCGCATTCTCACACGATCACCAATCTGCATTGCCTTGTGCGTGACGGTCATCTGTCCTGCCGCGAAATCCAGGTGAGTTAGATTATAGTGCTCGTCATGTCCTGTTACAACGGCTTCGATGATTGCAGATGCATTACTGGCATGTGACAGAGGAAGGTCTATGCGTGTAAATATTTCATGAATAGCACCTGTTGCAACTATCTGGCCGGCTTCGAGCAAAACCAAATAATCAGCAAGACGCGAAATCTCGTCAGAAGAATGACTGACATAAATTACCGGGATACCCAGTTCGGTATGCAAGGACTTTATATAAGGCATAATTTCCTGTTTACGTTTTTGATCCAGGGCGGCCAATGGTTCGTCCAATAGTAACAACCGCGGGCTGGTTGCCAGCGCACGTGCGATTGCGATGCGTTGTCGTTCACCGCCCGATAAGGTGTCGGGTTTGCGTTCAAGTAAATGTCTTATTTCCAGCAGTTCAATAGCCTGCGTCAAAGAAACTGTATGCTCTGTTTTGGGCACACGCTTGATGCCATATTCTATATTACGTTGCACGCTTAGATGTGCAAACAAACTGGCCTCCTGAAATACATAGCCCAAAGCGCGTTGGTGCGGTGGGACAAACCAGTTTGCTTCCTGCCAGACCCTATCACCCACTTTTAGAAAACCATCGTGATGATATTCAAGCCCGGCAATCGCGCGTAGCAATGTTGTTTTCCCGGAACCTGACGGTCCGAGCAGCGCCGTGATGCCGCGAGTGGGGACGCTAAATTCAACATCAAGCGTAAATTCCTGCCTTTCAATTCGAAATCGGGCGTCGATAGTCACAACTGCACAATCCTGAATCGTCGATTCAAAGCGTAGACTACCACTAACAATAGAAATGAAAACAACAGCAGCCCAGCAGAAAGCCAATGTGCATGAACATATTCCAGTCCTTCGACATGATCATAAATCGCGATGGACACAACCCGAGTCTCACCAGGTATATTACCGCCTATCATCAATACGACGCCAAACTCGCCGATCGTATGTGCAAAACCAAGCACAGTAGCGGTAATAAAGCCAGGACGGGCCAATGGAATAGCAACTGTAAAAAATCGATCCACTGGTGACGCGCGCAGTGTGGCGGCCACTTCCAAGGGGCGGCGACCAAGGGTGGTAAATGCAGCTTGCAACGGTTGAACCACAAATGGCATCGAATAAATGACCGAACCAATAACCAGACCGGTAAAGGTAAAAGCCAACGGCGTGCCGCCCGTCCATTGCATTAGCTCACCCACCGGACCATGAGGACCGAGGGCCACAAGGAGATAGAAGCCCAGCACGGTGGGTGGCAGTACTAATGGCAGAGCAACCACGGCTTCCAGTAGAAACTTGAATCGCCAGCGGCTACGCGCCAGCCACCAGGCAAGCGGGGTACCCAGCAACAGCAGGATCAGCGTTGTGATTAGCGCAAGTTTCAAGGTAATTGCAAGCGCAGTGAGATCGGCTTCAGTCAACATTACGGTGTATCATAGCCTTCATCGTGAATAATCTGCAACGCCACTTCACTGCGTAAAAATAATAGAAAAGCACGGGCAGTAACGCTTTCCTTAAGTAATATAGCCTGTTGTTCGATGGCAGCATAAAGCGCCTGTGGTACGACCCAGAAAGAACCATCGATTGCTTGGTTTATGCGCTTCACTTGTGAGTAAGCGATAAAACCTAATTTTGCATTGCCACTTTTAACAAACTGAAAGGTTTGACTGATATTCTCGCCGCGTACCAGACGTTCACTGATTTGATCCCATAGCCCGCGTGACGTCAAAATTTCCTGGGCCGCTTTACCATAGGGCGCCAGCTTTGGATTTGCGATGGCCAAATGGCGAAATTCGCCGAACGTAAGAACATGGCCTTTTGTATCCACATATCCCTGTTGCGGGCTCCACAGCACAAGTTTCCCAATGGCATAAGTAAAACGGCTTTCAGGCAGAGCCAGATTTTCTTTTTCCAATAGCGCTGGTCGTAGTCCATCTGCGGCTAAAAAAATATCGAACGGTGCACCGTTCTTTATCTGTGCGTAATGTTTACCGGTGGAGCCAAATATCAAAGTCACTTTGTGCCCAGTACGTGCCTCGAAATGTGTCGAAATTATTTTTATAGCAGTAGCGAAGTTACTTGCAACTGCGATACGAATCTCACTTGCAATTAATTGACCCGTTATGAGTAGCATTGTGGTTGCTGTGAGTGTCTTTAAGAATAATATAAGGTACTTCCTATAACGTTTCTGCAACATGATAATATTTTTTACTGATCTCTTGGGTTCCAAAGGCCAATATTAAGGCGAAAGAATTTACAATCGGCTATCGCGTATTAAATACCGCAAGGGATGTAATAAAATACCCGGTTTAGGTGTGTCCAGTAATTGACAAATCGTTTAGTCGATATTTGCTTAGTCCTCTGTGTATCTGTTCGGGCATTATTCCTAATGCTTATATCGATATTATTTAATTTAAAATATTTGGTTGCCTTGCAAAAAATGTGTAGAAAGCCTATAGACTGACGAATAAAAATAATTGTCAGCGTGATTCATTTTCGCGATTTTTTACTTTGGCCTTAGTTTTGAATTGATGTCAAAATAGTGTTAGTGTGCATAAAATATGTTGAATTGCGCATCCATCAGATCAGACGGTATTTTATAGTTTCGCAAGGCTAAAAGAAAGACAAGAGAATTAATGTTTGCATTGGAGTAGGCAGCTTAGCTAGAGCGGTACACGTTGTTGAGATTACCGCTCCAGTATTATATGTTATTGCATTGTCGTTGTTGCACTTTTGTTGCCGTGCTTTCGTCGCCACGCTTTCGTCGCCATATAATGGCGTTAGAATCATTCATTTTATCTCAACAAATCTTGATTTTTGTCCTCTTTTGTATTTTGCCATCTTTTGCGTACAGTACCACGCTTATTGCGATTTATCGCTGCCGTTGCGTAGTTATATGAAATAATTTTCAAGCAAAGACGACTAATTCGAAATTTATCAAATGGAATGTGCGAATAGAGTTTTAGGCAGTTTAATGGATCAATCACGAAATCGATGAAATGATGAAATGAAGTTTACAAATAGGGTTTCTATTAGAGTTGCACAAATATTGCTGCCAGTAGTACCGTTGGTTGGCATACTTGTTTTTGTAATCACGGGACACTTATCGGCGAAAGAAAAATTTTCATCCGAAGTTGTTATGGAGTCTGATTGTGAAAACCTGCTGATGAAAAAATTGAAAATTCAGGATGATGGTAAAGATGGGTATTATATTAGGGCAGTTCAACGGGGTTGTAATATTTTCTCTAATCCGCAGAAGTATGCCAGCCGTTTTATTCGTGCAGATATTCGTTGTAAGGATTGCCACCTGGGTTTAGGGACGGAATCTGAAACAGCACCTATGGGCCACGCCTGGGTACAAGGCGACAAGTATGACTCAGTCACCGGTATTATCTTATCCTATGAAATGCGTACCATGCAATGTTTTATTAATTCAAGTAATGGCTTCAAACCCAACATTATGGACAGTGTTATGCAGGATTTACGTATCTATGCCCGCTACCTGGCCTACAAGCAGGGGTTAAAAGAAGGTGTGGAATACGCAGAACGTCGCTTTACCAAAATTCCACCGACGGGTGAGGGAGATGATTATCTACGCGGTAAAGTAATTTATAGTGAAAAATGCGCCAAGTGCCACGGCGATCAGGGATTCGGTAAAACCGAAAAAAATGGCCAGGTGATCTACCCTGCGCTGGCTGGCCCTGGGTCCTGGAATACGGATTCACGTTTGTTCTTCGAGCCATTTACGCTTTCTGGCATTATAAAAACGATGATGCCAAAAGATAATCCAGGCACATTAACTGACATAGAAGCGCGAGATGTTGCTGCGTATATTATAACTTTACCCAGGCCAGCGGGTAACGGTTATGGCGTTATGGTTGCAACAGGTAAGCAAGCGATTATGCGTACCTTGCCACCGTTGTTTAAAATTATGGACGATTGGAATTCCAAATAAGCTTAAGGTGTAATGATCGGTTACCTTAAAAATATTCGCAGTGATATTATTCCTGGTTTAATTATCGCTTTTATCGTGCTGCCTCAGGCGATCGCTTTTTCATTTTTAGCCGGTGTTCCACCTCACTTTGGCCTCTATTGCGCAATATATGGTGTCCTTATTGTCGCTATATTAAACCCATCATACCGTTTTCACGGTGGACCTAATAGCAGTGTCGCTGTCGCTATCGGCGTTGCGCTATTGCCTTATGCACCGCAATTCGGTGCTGACTATATGGGGTTAATGCTTTCATTAGCTGTTATGGTCGGTATTTTCCAGCTTGGATTTGCGACGATACGTCCGTTGGCGCGGCTATTGGATTTTATGAGTGAAGCGGTTGTTTCCGGTATGATTTTTGGTATTGGTTTATTTTTGATTTTCAAATCAATCGCCACGTTTGGTGGTCTTCCATTGAATACGGACGTTCACTGGCCTTTGCAAATTACTTGGCAAACAATGATCTCGGTTGTCGATATTGGTAATCCATTTGCGATAGAAGTGGGTTTTGTTACTTTGGTTTCAGCCATTATTGCAAAAAGCTTTGTTTCATTAAAACGATGGTATTTATTGGTTGGGTTAGTGGCAGGCACTGCATATGCAGAGTTTCTTAATGCCAGCTACGGTGGTTTAATGGTGACTCAACTTGAACAGATAGGAAACATCAAATTACCGATTTTGTTGCCGTCTATTCCTACATTTACTCCTGAGGCCTTACCTGACCTTTTATCACTTATCCCTTCTGCGTTTGCGATTGCATTGTTAGGTATTATTCAAACAGTTGCCATAGTCAGGAAAATTAGCCGTACATCCGGCGTTTACACATCGTCGATGGTGGCGATCCGTGCTGATGCAATATCAAATATACTGGCCGGTTTTATCTCAGCTATGCCCGGTAGTGGTTCATTTAACAGGGTTGCATTAATGCAATCTTTCAATGTGAAGACGCGTTGGGCAGCAATATTTTCTGCATTAATTTTGTTTGCCTTGATCTATTTTGCGGAGAGCATCATTGCGATTATTTCTCTGCCGTCCATGGCTGCCATCATTATGCTTGTTGGCGCAAATATGTTGAAAATCAATGAAATTAAACACCACTTTAATTCAAAAATTGAAACGATTGTGTTTTTATCCGCTTTCTTATCAGTTCACATTTTTGGCTTGTTAGACGCGGTATTAATTAGTGCGAGTTTCGCTTTTATTAATTGGGTGTGGCATAAGTCACATCCGAATATAACTGTGTTCGGGACACGCGTAACGATATCAGGCGAAATGTATTATGCTTCTATCCCGGTAGTAGAGCCGTATGTGGCAAATGTTCTTCGATCACATAACGTTCTTTCAATTGATTTATCACGCGTTTCCAGTATTGACGAAGAAGCAGGGCGCTGGCTGGAAAGTATTTGTCGTACTAAAAACAAGCGTGTCACTTTGTTCATTAGCAATAAACAACAAGCGATGATTTCGCAAATGAAATTGTTAAGCCATACTCTGGATGGAAAACTCGTCATTCAATAACGTGTGTCATGTCAAGGTATGACACGCCTTACATCTTTGTCCTCAATGAATTTTTGCATCGGTTTGACGTGAGTTAGGGACTTTGCTCGCAGAGAAATTAGTGATGTCGAGAGTGATGCTGATAGTGGTGCAAATTATAGTTATAGTAAGAAAATCCTGGATCAAAATACCAGCTAGACCTGTAGTAATAGCTAGGTCTGTAATATAGGTATTGCCGATACACTTTCCATAGTTTCGAATTTGTGACACGCACCAGTGGAAAATTGTAGTCAAATTCGCCTATTTTTTGGACAACTTCTTTTTCCACTGTACCCGCAACCGTGATATGTCGACCTTTTTTATATACCGTTGGTTCAAGAAACCCCTCTATTACGGCAATAAAACGGCCCGTGCTACGGTCGTTGTCTATTGGTTTACCGTCGTTGTCTAAATCACGCGCAACTACTTCGACCCAGGTGTCAGATGTATGGGTTGTTACCGACTCAATAGTCCCCCCCCAGCGTACCGGAGACCCAATAAACCCGTCCACATTCGTACGTATTTCAGCGATCGATGTATTTTTGAGAGGGGCTTCTCGTATTTCCCTTGGTATGGTTGATGCGCAGGCTGATAAGAGAATAATCAATAGGATAATCAGTATTTGTTTCAGCAAAGACATTTTCATAGGTTATTGGACTTCAATTATTTATCTAAGTTGCGCGGTGTGCAGTACAATGGTATAAAATAAATCTATATAAAGCCTCAATCCGCATCATAAATTCAATAAGCTGATTGTGGGTGCCCTCTATTTTAAACTCTTTAAACGTAGATAATTCAAACATTAAACAGGATTGTGACGCGAAGCCCCGGTAAATTGTCTTCCAAGTATAACTCAGCGCGGTGTAAATCGACGACTGCCTTTACCAGACTTAAGCCCAGACCATTTCCCGGTGTACTACGTGCACTTTCAAGTCGGGTGAAACGTTGCAATACTCTTTCCCGTTGATTTGCAGGTATGCCGGGTCCGTTATCCGCAATGACAAGTCGAATATGTTTCTCATCAGGCTCGACGCTAAGATGAATACACCCGTTTTGATGAGGGGTGTATTTGATAGAATTTTCCAGCAAATTGCTCAATAGCAAAGCGATGAGGTCACGGTTACCGTCTACCGTCATCCCTTGCTCGATGTTCAGTGTCAGTGTAAATCTTTGTGCCTCAGCCTGGTCTTGATAAAGTTGCCCTAGATTGGCAGCCAGTGCGGATAAGTTGATAGTGTCCCAGTCACCGCGATGAACCCCGGACTCTGTTTGGGCAATCTCCAGCAAGGTTTTGAATGTCCGCAAAATGTTATTAACATCCTCAACCGATTCGTTCAGTACTTCCTGATATTCGACCTGCTCCCGTGGTTCAAGCAAGGTGACTTCAAATCGATTGCGTAACCGTGAAAGTGGCTGACGCAAATCATGTGCCACATTGTCAGTGACTTGTCGCATACTCACCATCAGTTGCTCGATTTTTGTCAGCATGTCGTTAAGATGTTGTGCAAGCTCATCGAATTCATCTTCACGTTCAGAGATCGGTATCCTGCTACTAAAGCTGCCATCGGCAATGGCACGTGCCGTGTTATTAATCGTATCAATTCTCGTCAACACAGTGCGACTCATAAACAGGCCCATCATCAATGCCAGAATGACGGAAACACTGAAGATCAGCACCATAGTGGCGATACTGTATCCCTGTAGATTTTCTGATTTAGTCGTATTTTCACCTACCAGCAAACGTTCACCGTCAGGAAAAGAGCTGGCGATAACGGGCAAATAGCCTCCTTTCAAATCGATTACTTCGCTGTGATCAAGAATAAGATTTTCATCAATCCAGATATTTTGTACTTTCCCATCTATCTTGACACCGGGCGGCCAGCTTTTTAATGTGCCAGCCAGGCGCTGGCCGTTGTTTGATAATAAAAGAAAAAACTGCCCATTTGCATATAATTTCTGAGAAAATGCCTGAATTACCCGTTTTAATTCCGGCATGCCTTGCACTTGCTCAAGATGTTTAAGGTCATTCAGTTCTTGTTCCAGGCTAGTGATTATATGCGTATCAATAAATTGTCTGTTAGTCCAATAAAGAAATCCCAGCGAGACCCCGATAAGCACGGCGTATACGATTGCATAACGCAAGGCCAATTGAATAGCCGTTGTATGGAGTAGCCTATGAAACTTCACACAAGCGATACCCTATTCCACGCACTGTTTGTAAAAGTGGTTTGTCGAAGCCTTTATCAATCTTTGAGCGTAAGCGCGATATCTGCGTATCAATCACATTAGTTTGCGGATCAAAGTGAAAATCCCATACTTGTTCCAACAGCATCGTGCGTGTAACGACCTGGCAAGCGTGGCGCATAAGATATTCCAGCAAGAGCAATTCGCGAGGTTGAAGTTGAATGGTTGTATCGGCACGGGTGACGCGACGAGTCACAATGTCCAGTTTTAGGTCTGCAACTTGCAAATTCCCCGGCATGTCAAACGATTGACCGCGACGTATCAATGCATCCAGGCGCGCCAGCAATTCGGAAAAAGCATACGGTTTTACTAAATAGTCATCACCGCCTGCACGTAAACCTTCCACTCGATCATCAACTTCACCCATTGCACTTAATACTAACACGGGTGTGGTTTTGCCATCGGTGCGTAACATGCGGATTATAGTCAGTCCGTCACGCTTTGGTAACATTCGATCAATCACGATGACATCGTAGTCTCCTGTCATCGCCATATGCAGACCATCTTCCCCATCGGTGGCATGATCTAACACATGGCCGCTTTCGGTCAGACCTTTGATTAAATATACCGCAGCAACTTTATCATCTTCTATTAACAGAATTCGCATAACGCTAATGATATCCTAAATTTATAGGTCATGCCTAATTAACAAGGTAAAGTTCTTCGTTGCCGGTAGCACTATCTCCTTAAGTTAAACCTCGTTAAGTTAAACACCGTATCGTTAGTCATATCGGTTTATATTATTTTTTAATATGTAATTTGCACCCTGGTAATAAGCAACATTTCTTGCAACCAGGTCCTGTTTTTTTTCATCCTTTTTAGCCAGTTCCTGGCTAAGGCCGATATTAACGATAGTCACCTTTTTTTGCGGACTCAGGTAACTCAACGTATTGTTTTCAAATAATCCAAGACGTTGATAATTTCCAATCAATGCCCGCCCTTCATTTTTTTTCATTTTCAGAATATCTTTTCCAAAAAACCGGCTTTCATAGGAGATGTTAAGCAGCCCAAGTATTGTCGGCGCTACGTCGATTTGACTTGAAAGTGTATCAATGATTTTAGGACGAATAAATTTTGAGGCATAGACTATGAGAGGGATTTGATACCGGCTTGTGGGCAATGCAGATTTACCCGCGCTATTTGCGCAATGATCAGCGACAATAACAAAAAGCGTATTGTCAAACCAGGGCTGCTTTTTTGAATTTTCCATGAACTGGTTGATTGCATAATCAGTATATTTTACAGCACCGAATCTACTCGTTCCAGATGGAATGTCTATTTTGCCGTCTGGGTAGGTATAGGGTCGATGGTTGGATGTGGTCATTATGTGGTAAAAAAAGGGCTTATTATTGTGGTGCTCAATACTGGCTTCCTTTACTACACGATTATACAAATCTTCGTCAGCCATACCCCATGCATTTGAAAAACTTATTTCATTCTCAGTAAAGTCTGATTTATCTATAACGCTATATCCATTTCCGGTGAAAAACGATTTCATATTGTCAAAATAAGTATATCCGCCATAAAAATATTTCGCGCTATAGCCTTTTTTCTGTAATACATGTCCCAGAGAAAACAGGCGATCATTATTTTCACGTTTTACTACTGAGCGCCCTGGAGTAGGGGGGATAGATAATGTTAGTGCCTCAAGTCCTCGCACTGTTCGGGTTCCCGTAGCATAAAAATTGGTGAATAAAATGCCTTGCCTGGAAAGGTCATCCAAGTGGGGAGTAATATTATAATTACTCCCAAATGAACCAAGAAATTTGCTACTTAAACTTTCAACTGAAATCAAAATTATATTATAATTGTTTTCCCGGCCACTTGAATTGATATTTCTAGTGATATCAAATGTATTATTGTTAATAAAAGTGCTGTTACTTGTTTTAACAACATTTCGTAGCACGCTGGACATTTTATCATTATCGTTATTTACATAAAACATGTCGTAGTCCAGCGTGTTGTGTCTAAATGCAGAGAAAAATTGATACATTCCATTACTTGCTAATTCATTTATGTAGCGGTTATCTGATATTTCTTTCAGCGACTCATCTATAAAATAATAAGATAGAAAAGGAAGCATAAGCAGAACTCCGCCTATCTTCAAACGATTGGCAGATGTATCCGTAAATAAGAAGGCTTTAAGAATAGGTTTTCGTACCAGTAAGAAAGTACCTATCGAAAGTAACAGGATGCCACCTAAAATCCATAATAGCGGATACGATTCGTAGATATTATTTGCCACTTCGTGTCTGTAAATGAGGTAATCAACTGATATGAAGTTAAAGCGAACACCAAATTCATCCCAAAACAGCCACTCTGCCACAGCAGAAAAATACAAGCCGAATATTACTGCTACATAGAGAATGATTAGAACACACTTATGCAACCAGTGATTGAAAATTCGATTTGGAAGAATAATGAGATACAGGGAAAAAGGGATAATAAAGTAACTATAAAACACCAAATCAAATAAGATACCAGTGAAGAACATGCTTGTTAGTGACGATAATGTTAAATCCACGCCGATATCCGGCATTGTTTTAACTAACAGAGAGATTCTTAATACAATACTAACAGATAAATTAATTATTAGAAAAATAAGGAGAAGATTGAATCTGTTCTTTGTGGTAATTAAAAAGAGTGATTTATTGTGTTTTCTTGTAATGGCTGTCATATCAAGTAACTATTAATTAGAACGGGTTGTAAGAAAACTTCAAGAGCATCTACCTTCGTTTTCTCGCGGACATGCTCTAATATAGAATGCACATTTTACCCGCCACACATTGCCGAACCCTGTCCAAAACATTACAAGTTGGTAATGATTAAGCCAGCACATAATCAATATGTTAATTTACAAGCTTATATCAAAATTATGTGTCGCTGGTTTCATTACCGTTATGTGATGTTCATTGTCACAATAACTATGTATCATTCTCTAGGATTTTTCGACTCAAACTGTGATAAATTCAAATCCGCCTTCATAAAAAAGAAATAATAAAGAAAAACAGCGGTATACCAGCAAATTAGTAATGTCCATACATCATGCGACAGAAAATGTGCGCCTCTTAGTTGTTGGGCGCCACCAAATAAAATACCCGTTGTCAGTGCAATACCGAGCGCGATGAAACGATATTTTCTAAAGTAACGTAAAGAAAAAAAATAAAATGAAATAAGTGCATAACCTGCCGATGCGTGGGCGGCAGGAAAACAACGTCCCGCAGACATGTTATCGGGTAATTTACTAAAAGTGTGTATATATAGGCTATCCCCACCAAAAAGGGTCAAATCCCAGGGGCAATGTACATGAGAAAATATTTTTCCAACGGCAACAATTAATACGCTAATGGTCATGCTCGCTACCAAATATGAAAAACCTCTGTTATATTTTTTTAGTTTGTCCAGCTTAAATGCGACAATTTTCAGTATGACGACGGTGAGCAGTATGCCGACTGAAACAAGCTTTCCTCCATCGTGAAGAATATCAGAAGTTAACCAATTGTTCTTATAGATGAATGATCGGGTTTCAGTGTCATAAAAATAGCTGGCGAGACTGATGTCGATATTTGTCAATTCCAATAACAAGATAGACGCTGCGAATAGAATAGATGGC
>CAZWBV010000004.1:0-1136 GCA_964632225.1 uncultured Gammaproteobacteria bacterium
GAAGGCATAGCAGATCGGGCGGGGATGGCGATCGATACTACCTACCAAACCGAATCAGCGCACTATAAGACCGATTTACCCGATGGCGGGAGGTCATGATAACCAAAAAGGTTATGGCTTATCGATGATTTGTGATATCAGGCACGGTATCCCCTTAGCGGTCAATACCGAAACGATCTCGATCGGTGAGTCGTTTAATTTACAAATTATTTCTCCAGATAATGATGTGATTGTTGTTTCTCCTATCCATACTTCTGGAACCGAAGCTGACTCCAATTGGAGTGCGAATGTCATCTTCCCTGCGGGTTTTTCCCGGGGGTTTGTACAGGCCACCTGGATGCCTTGATAACAGTAGATGGTGAATGAATTGTATGCCTACTTTCCTGGCTTAAACTCATTGATTGGCGCGACAGTAACGCCTCTGCCTAATGGATAGGATTCACTGACAGGCGCTATAACACCCATGCTTCATCTATTTCAAGATCCTTCAAGGCGTTCCAGAAACCTCGCCCGACATCCGGTGAGGTTGAGGCTTTGCATTCAATTTATCTGCATGTAAAGCAAAATAGGCTTCTGGATCCCGCAGCTTATTTATATCAGAGGGTCTTTTCAGGTCGAGGTAGATTGCATTTTAAAATGTTTTGAAGATCTGTTGGCTGTTGTTGATTTACCTGCCTGGCGTGGGTCCTATAGCGCGACGGCGGGCATTTGATTAAGCCTGCTTTCAATTTTGGCAGTTTGTATGCGTTCAATATATTTTTGCATATTGGAAGTATAGATTCCAATATGCAAATAATCAATTTTGTATGTAGCGGAATATGGTATCTAATCTATTGTATTTAAAAGGTAATAGCTTCTCAAATAATCTCTCCATTTTGTAAAAATGTGAGAGGTTTTTTTATGCTAAAATATAAATAGTGCAAATATATTCTAGGAGAGTGCTATGTCCCAGCTTCATTGTTATGTACAAGATGAACTTGCTAAAAAGTTTCAAAAAAAGGCGGAGCAGGCAAAATTGTCTGTATCCAAATATCTTGCATTGCTGGTCCAGCGAGAAGTGGAAAATCAATGGCCGGCAGGCTATTTTGAATTGTTTGGCGCTTGGCAGGGCCAGCCACTTGAACGTCCAATTGGGG
>CAZWBV010000004.1:1146-22505 GCA_964632225.1 uncultured Gammaproteobacteria bacterium
CGAATGTTTGTATACGTTTGTTAAATCAACGTCATAGCACTATCATCCAACATTTTCAGCAACATTTACCCAGTGAAATTGCGTTATCGAGTATTGTGAAGGCAGAATTACTTTACGGTGCTCGTCACAGCCAACGCGTTGAAGAAAACCTGCAATTGCTAAAACAATTTTTTAATCCGCTTGCCAGCCTGCCGTTTGGTGATCGTTGTGCAGAAGAAGCTGGCCAGATTCGGGCGGACCTGGCAGCTCAAGGTAAGCCTATCGGGCCGAATGATCTGTTAATTGCGGCAACAGCCCGTGCTCACGACTCAGTATTGATAACACACAATACGGGTGAGTTTTCACGGATTACGGGATTGAGACTGGAAGACTGGGAAATTGAGTAGCGGGTATTCCTGCAGGTTAGGGGTCAGAGAACAATTTATTCTAATATTAGTAACAATTGTTTTCTGACCCCAGCCGTGTCAACCGTGTGCTCAGCTTGATCGTAATTGGATTGGCCAGTTAGTTTGGTATATTACTTGATACCTACTATGAAATGATATGTATTATGGTAGGTATCATCGAACCAGGAGTAAATCCATGTCTCAAACTGCTAAACTGTTTAAAACTGGCCGTAGTCAGGCTGTGCCTTTTACCAAAGGCTTTTCGTTTTGAAGGCAAAGAAGTGTTTATTCGTAAGGAAGGTAGTCGCGTGATTTTGTCTGAAAAGCCTGAGTCCTGGGAGGGGTTTTTTAATTCGCAAATGCAAGTTACCGAAGACTTCATGGCGGAACGTGTTGACCTGCCACTACAGAAACGGAAACTGTTTGAATGAAGCGCTATATGCTGGATACGGATATGTGTAGTTAGTGTCCGTCCACAAACGGTCTATTTCTCCAATATCCGCGTTGCACAGATTTTTTAAATGCTCACATATTAGTATATGCTGCGCTTTAAAAAATCGGTGCGCCTTGATCTTGAAGAAATATCCTCGTTTGTGGACGGACACTAGTTATATCATCAAGGAACACCCAGCTAGCGTGTTGAAACGTTTTAAGACGCTAACCATGGAGCAAGTGTGTATTTCTGTCATTACCTGTGCCGAACTGGTTTACGGTGTTGAACGTTCCAGCTCAAAGCGTGTCAATCGCCCTATTATTGACGACTTTCTGCAATATTTGGATGTGTTGGATTGGGGTATCGATGTCGTTGATCATTACGGAAAGATTCGCACTGAGTTAGAGTCAAATGACACGCCGATTGGGGCGATGGATATGATGATTGTCGCACATGCAAAAAGTACCAAGGCGATATTAGTCACTAATAACCAGAAGCACTTTACCAAGATAAAGGGACTTAAAGTCGAAAATTGGGTTTAACTGTTAGTGAAGTAAAAAGGGGGGGGGTATCGAAGTTATTTTCAAGGAAGTCACACAAGATTGCTCACAAATTTGGTGCTACACAAATCTGGCTATGGGCTAAAGGGTATCTATTCTCTTGAGGAATATTATGCGACGAATTTGCAGACTGACTACACCGCCCTTACCGTTGACATAATAAATTTAAAGTTTCGCGAGCCAATATTCGATATAGAATGGAGTGCCCACCAAACTATTGGAGAAAGCGATTGGAGACCCTGAAATGGAAATGAAAAATGAAACCGCAGACCTGCCAGCGAGTTCTCCCGAGTCCCTGCAGTTTGAATTCACCGGTGACGCCGTGGAATTTTTCAAAATATGGATAGTTAATATCTGTTTAACTATTGTGACGCTGGGTATCTATTCGGCCTGGGCAAAAGTCAGAACCTACAAATATTTTTACGGCAATACTATTTTGGCCGGTTCATCGTTTGAATATTTGGCAAGCCCGATCACTATCCTCAAGGGCAGGTTAATCGCTTTTGCTCTGTTTGTGATTTATTCCGTTGCCACCACTTTTTTCCCGTTGAGTGCGATAATATTCACTTTGGCGTTTTTATTTGTTTTACCCTGGCTGGTGGTAAAGTCACTGACTTTTAGAGCCCGAAACACAGCATATCGGAATATCCGATTTGATTTTAAAAATAATTATTCGGCTGCGGCCGTTACCTTTATTCTGTTGCCAGTACTTATCGTGTTTACGCTGGGATTGATTGTTCCTTATATGGTTTTCTACCAATCGAAATTTATCATCGAAAACAATATGTATGGTAAAGAAGGGTTTGTCTTTAAATCCAAAGGAATCGAATTTTACAAAATTTATTTAATGGCGCTTTTAATCCTGGTTATTGGCGGTGTACTGGCCGCATTGGCGGCACAATTACATCCTTTTATGCTGGCCGTTATTATGGCACCTGTCTATTTCTTTGTGTTTGCCTATCTAAAAACGAAGGTGGCTAATCTTGTGTATAATTCAACAACGTTAAAGGACAATCAATTGGCCAGCAGTATGCAGCCTAATGAGGTGTTCGTTCTTTATTTTACAAATGCAGTCGCGATCATCTTGTCTGTCGGGCTGCTGATTCCATGGGCATTAATACGTATGGCGCGTTATCGGGCTGAAAAACTACAGTTGCATACCAAAGAGGGGTTAGATCACTTTGTTGCTGGACAACAGGCTGCTGTAAGCGCCACAGGTGAGGAAATGGGTGAAGTATTTGATGTTGAATTGGGTTTGTGATCTCAATTCAAGGCGTCTATTACGATGGCAATTCGTCCAGGAAAATCGATTCAGAAATAACATTCGATGATTTCGGTAACATGCGATTGTCTAATCGATCCTCTAATAATCGTTTTTCTAGCAATAAAACGTTGCGCGCTGAGCCGGTACCCGCACTCGCTAATTTCTCTGTAGTACAGGTTTCTTCCCGGGTCGGTAATACACCTCGATATCTCAGTTTCCCGGGTGGCGCAAAATTTGAAACCCACGACAACGATTCTGTTGACGACGCGATCAAGCAATTTGGACTGAAGGATAAACTACGTTTTATTCATATACTAGAAAGCCATAAACGTTATGTGCTTGTCACGCTGATTATCGTCGTCATGTCATCAGTCTATTTAGTAAAGGAGGGGATTCCTGCGCTGGCCAAAGGCGCAGCGTTTAGTTTGCCTGTATCGACTAATAGCGCTATTGCTACGGGTTCGCTCGCTGCGCTGGACAAGACTTTTTTCTCTGCGTCTGACTTGGCGGAGGAAACCAAAAAAAGACTGACAATGCGCTTTAATCAGGTGGTGTCGGCGAGCACGTTGCAGGAGCATGATCAATACGATTTTAACTTATTGTTTAGAAAAGGTAATTCATTAGGGGCTAATGCACTGGCGTTACCATCAGGCGAAATAGTGGTGACAGACGAAATGGTCGCGCTTGCCGAAAATGACGATGAATTGCGCGCAGTTTTTGCGCATGAAATTGGCCATGTAATATATCGCCACGGACTAAGGAGAGTGATACAGGGTTCGGTTGTCGCGTTACTCATTGTGGCTGTAACCGGTGATGCGTTTTCCAGTTCATCTCTGGCGGCGTCTTTTCCGATTTTGCTAGTGGAACTGCAATATTCCCAGGCTTTTGAGCGTGAAGCAGATCAATATTCTTATGATTATTTAATTGAAAATAATATCAAAACATCTCATTTTTCAAATTTGATGGCGCGACTACAAGATAAAAAAGCAAATGTGGACGGTGATAAAAAATCAATACGCAACTTCTTTTCAACACATCCATCGACGAATGAGCGGATGACGAAATTCGGTGGCGTAAGCGCGGGTATAAGCCATTGACTTGCTGAGTACTTGCAAAGTATTTGTCATCAAAGCATGGTAAAAAGGTAAGGCTTGGAGAAGATACGCTTAGAATTTAGCGTTGAAGTTAATATCAATAATACGATCGTCAGTAAACAGAATGTTGTCAGACGAGAATTTTTCCATGCCCGCCGCGACAGAGAATTTCGGTGTAATAAAAGAGCGGAGTTCCAATGAGATGACATCGCCATCTAACACGTTTTGTTCACTGGAGATTCTTTCGATGCCGAAGCCGATACTGTTATGTTGATTGACGTAATAATCGCCCGATATATTAATCGTCTGATTGTCGCCCCGGTTATTGTCAATAGCGGAATCGATAGCAAAACTGGCTTCAATATTTAACGCCCTGCCATTGTTTAGTTTACGTACAAATTTGGTAAAAACGTCATATTGGTTAGATTTAACGGTGTTTATTTGTGAAAAATTGTTATAAATTCTTGAGGTTGTTCGGTCATATTTAAAGCCGACCATCAGCCCGTCTTGCAAAAACATGCCTAAACCCAGGCTGTAAATATCGGATTCCTGGTCAGTGCTGCCAGATATATCGTATTTGTCTTTTAGTGGGTTTAGACGTGAATTCATTAAAAAAGGCTGATTCTTGTTCGCAAGCGAAAAGGCGTTTCCAACGACAAATGCAGAGCTGTTTTTCGTTGATGACGCGAACTGAGTGATACCAAAAAGCAGTTCGACACTGCCCACGTGCTCTAAAAATTGACTTTCAGCAATAGGGTGGTTACTGCCTCTATGAGACGAATTTTTTTGAGGCACATTTGCCTGAAGAGAAGATTTATAGGGTGAAACTAATTCGGATTTGTTAAATTCAGCCAAATACAATTGTTTTGATAGTGCTTGGTTGTTGCTAAGATCGTCGCTGAGTGTGTTATTAAAAGCGTGTGCTGAAGCATTCGATAAAGCCAATGAGAAAAACACCGCACTTAAAGACATCGCACTTAAAGATACGGCACTCAATGACAGCGCGCTTGGTCTGAATGTGGGAAAAATCGTATTTAATTTGGCATTCATGTGTTTTCTTGGTCTTCTCTTAACAACAAGTTCTAACAATCTAACAATAAGTTCTAACAACGTTTTAAATTAACTTCTTTTTAATAACTACTAATAAATAAACAAAATCAAACACGATATTATTTTATTGTTGTGATACCGCTCAATAATCCCTTCCAGCTTCAATAATCCACGTCGATCTAAAGTGGCTGTCTGTATTCAAATTATAATCGTCTGGCGTGTTGTTTTCAAGATTTAACCGCATAAAATTCTTTGATAAAACACAGACTTAAGTTGTTGTAAAATTAATACATACAATCAATATGGCATGTAATTTCTTGAAATCAGCCAATATTTTTTTGGATACAACAGCGGCTGTTTGTTACCTTAATTTTTTCTTAAGATCATGATGAATAAAATTTATGAGGTGTTTAATATTATTTATTATAATGAGCAATAAACAGCCATTGTGAAGGAGGTGGGGGGACGATAGTAAGTAAAAAATAAAGTGAAGCTGAGCGCTTTGGGTTGTAAATTGAGCGCAACATATTAAGCGCAACAAATAAGCAATGTACTATTTTTGTGCAAAATAATCTTTTAGGAATTCATCAAACGGTTTGCTGTCTGCCGCCTCCAGCGCTTGTTGTTTATCAATTGATTGTGTCACCGACTGTTTGAAAAACTGACGTTTTTCGCTGCTTAATGTCAGTTTTTTATATTGCGCATGGTGTTTTTGTGACATGCGCATGGCGTAGTGAAAAAAACCTTCTTTTTTTCCGCGCATATCAGCCAGCATCTTAGCGGATGGCGTTTTATTCGGGTCTTTTATCATCTCAATATGCTTATTAAGTGATAGAGTAAATTTATCCGAGTTGTTGGCTTTATCAAGCATTTCGCACACCCCGCGTATTTCTCCGGCCAACTCGGTTGCCCAGGATTGAAGCGTTTGTGTATCGCCTTTTTTTTGCAACCGGAGTGCGGGTTCACGGCCCCGGTGTGCGGTATCCATGGCATTTTGATCGATTTCCTTTTGTTCCCGTGGACTGATGAGCGGACTTTCGTGTAACAGGCAAAAAATAACAAAGGCTTCCAGAAAATACAGTTGATCTTCATTGATACCGAGTGGGTCTATCGGATTAATATCCAATGAACGCAACTCTATATATTTTACCCCGCGGCGTTGCAGCGCCAGTGTGGCTTTTTCATTGCCAATTAATATTTGTTTTGGCCGTACTGAACTGTAGTATTCATTTTCAATTTGCAATATGTTGGCATTGAGTTGTTGATATTCCCCATCAATCAGCGCATTGAATTTTTCATATTCCGGGCAAGGTGTATCAATTGCGGTTGTCAGGCAGGCGATATACGTTTCGATATTATCATAGCAGGCTTTAACGCCAAAGTGATCGCCTTTGCTGTTTTGATAGCCTATGTCACCCATTCTTAATGAGGTGGCGTAGGGTTCATAGAGTGTTGTGTTATCATATTCAATCAAGTTTGACGTTGTTGTATCCAAAGTTGTTGCATCCAAAAAGGTTGTACCCAAAAAGGATTTGCAAACAGCAGGCGAAGCGCCGAACAGGTAGGGAATCAGCCAGCCGAAGCGTTGTAAATTGCGTGTCATAGAAAAGTAACTGTCGGAGATGAAATTCTGTAAATTGCCGGATTCAGATTCCAGTGCCTGGTAAACAGGCCAAAACGCAGTGGGCAACGAGTAATTGAAGTGAACGCCGGAAATAACCTGCATAATGCGCCCATAACGATGCCCTAGTCCGCGACGATATACTGTTTTCATTTTGCCCAAATTTGAATTCCCATACTCAGCGATGGTGATACTGCTTTCACCTGCAACCACACACGGCATACTCGCCGCCCATAAATTTTCCTCTTCTAATTGGTTGACGACAAATATCTGTATATCTTGTAAATAGGAAAGTGCCTTATGATCTGCCAGCGGTGGGGTAATAAACTCGATTAGCGCTTCAGAATAATCTGTTGTGATATATGGATGTGTCAGTGATGATCCGAGCGATATCGGATGCGGCGTCTGAGCAATTTTACCGTCCGGCGCGACGCGCAAACTTTCTTTTTCTATGCCAATTAAACTTCCATGCAGGCTCGCCGTGTTGTTATCGGTAAAGTATTTTATGCGTTGTCGTAATTTACTGTATATCATTTTGAATAATTAATTTTTAGGTGAAACTGATGTATTGTGCTTTCTTGTATACTCTAAAGAGCGAATTAATGTCATTCCTGTAACAAGAAAATTTTTCTTTTTGGAATTTAGTATGGCGATTTTCCCATATACACCAGGCAGAAAGTAGCACTAGCATTAACAAACCGGGTAGTAGCCCGGCAATAAATAGATCATCAATGGAAACCGTTGTGCCAACGTTCATTTGCTGGGCGACGATGCCATAAAGAATGAGTGCAATAGAGGGCGGAAAAAGTAAACCCAAGCTGCCCGAAGAGGTCAATAAGCCCAGGCTAAAGCGCTGCGTGTAACCGGCTTGTTTAAGGGCAGGGTAGAGTAGTGCACCTAATGCGATAATAGTGACTCCCGATGCGCCTGTTAATACCGTAAAAAAGGCACACGCTGCCAACGAAACCACTGCGAGTCCGCTAGGCACATCCGTGTTTTCTTTTGTTATGGGTAAAAGGAAGGCATTGTATTTATCATGCGTTTGCCAGTGAATTTTGCAACTGGGCGGAATTTTCAGGCACATTGCACGTTGTGCAAATCCCCAGGCTTTGTTTGTCAGACGCTTTGCTCTGACAGGGTCATCAACAAAAGTACTGGCATATGAAGCATAAAGTTTTGCCCCCGACAATAACAAATTTTCATTGGTGGGGTCGTCAATAATAAGCCCGTCTATCATAATTAAATACGCTGGTGCCCCGTACTTTGCCGTTTCCGGGTCGTTTTGTTGCAGGATAGCGCTGGATAAGTTATCTGCTAATTTTTCTGTGGCAGAAGAGACGAAAAAACTGCAATTTGAAATACTTAAAAATAGCGTTGTGAATAAACTGGCCGTGACGCCGTGAGCTGTCTTATGACGCACGCTTTTATATAACGCCGCATAAGTCATTTCATTGCGTGAAAAAAAACGATTACAATGCTGCTGATTAACGCGTTTGTAGGCGCATAGCCTGAGAGGCATATTTATAATTCTTGGAAGAAAACCACGCTGATTATAGGAGGTTATTATGATGAAATATAGCATTCTATATTAAAGATGGATTTGACATACGGCTATCAGGGCTATGTGCTGGCATGTTTATGATTGTCTTACTGTTTTTTGTATGAATAGCGTCTTATACTAAGAGAGTTTTGATTACAAATTGTTACGGATGCCGTTGCGTTTAAGCAATTTTTTTAAGCAACTTTAATGATGCTGTTTCAGACGGTGTTGTTATGCCACTGTTATGCCACTGTGTGGATTATAGATAATCACATGAAAAGCCTCAAATTGAGGATGCGTTAATGAAATATTGGAATGATGTCGAATTTACCCTAATTTTTGCTTGAGAATTGTTTCAGATTCTTTGTTTTAGCATTATTTTAGCTTTGTTTTAAGGGAAGTAAAAAAGTAAATAAGCGCAGGCCCAGCAAAGATTATAATAGAACTTTTTTGTGGGTTATCTATCCAACCTAACGTTGAGTTTATCAGATAGCTCAATTTCGATGGTTCCATCTTAATTTACTTCCACTACACACAACAAAATGGTTGTTTGGCTTAATGAATGAACAAAAATTAATAAAAAAGCTTATTAGTAAAGACGAAGACGCTTACCGTTACGCAGTAAAAATACACCATAATTCAATGATATATGTGGCATCCTCGATAGTTGGCGACAGTATTGCGGATGAGGTTGTGCAAGATGCGTGGGTGTCTATCATCAAGGCGTTGCCCCGATTTGAAGGCCGTTCCAGCCTGAAGACATGGATTCTGCGTATTGTCAGTAATGGCGCGAAAACGCGCCTGCGTAAGGAATCCCGTATGATAGCCATGGGCGATGCGGCGGATATGGAGATATCTGCAATGAACGTTGATCGATTTCACAGCAATGGGACTTGGCAGACGCCACCTAATCGTTGGCAAGCAGAGACCCCAGAATCCCTTTTATCTTCGGCACAATTACGCGGAAAAATGGAAAATACGCTGGAACAATTGCCCGAAATGCAAAAAACGGTGCTCGTGTTGCGTGAATTTGACGGGCTGGAGATGGAAGAAATTTGTAAGATTTTGGATATCAGTGAGTCTAACAGTAGAGTGTTATTGCACAGGGCCAGAAACCGGCTCTGGGAAACAATCGACAAACATAAGATGTGATACAAAATACGATGTCAATGATGGACAGATGCGAAAAAATAGTTGAACAGGCGAGTGATTACCTGGATAAGAATATGTCGTTTTCAAAAAGAATGAAAATGCGATTGCATTTATTGATGTGTGTTCATTGCCGTAACTTTGTGCGTCAGTTTGAACTCACTATCGGTGCTATTCAAGGTATGGGCAACAATAGTCCTCGTTCTGGTAAGGAAAGCATCTCCGATGAAGAAATCGAAAATCAAGTCAAAAAACTGTTAAAAATGCGCGAATAATTAATAGACGAATAATACACATCATCTCAATCGCCACGGGTATATTTTGCTGCCTGCAAGCGTATTACCTATTGAATGATCGTAAAGTTGTGCTAAAAATTACTTGGATCGTAACAATAGAACCTGCATCTTATCTGGTGTAGTGTCCTAAACTGTACATATATTATCTGGGAATTATGATTGGCTTTATATAACGCAGTTATCTATACATGCTAATAATTTCAATGGTTAATTTATTTATAAATTAATTGATTTTATAATTTCTATTCAATTTAGGACACTACACTAGCGGCAACTCCGTAGCAGCAGTATTATACTATAATTTCCATTTTATTCAGCAGATTACTGGTTTTTCGGGCTGCATAGCTACTTTTTTTTTATGAATAATGCAGCTATTCCCGCAACTGCACCATAAAGGTGTGCATCCACAATCACATTTCCACCCGCAGCGGCGGCCGTGCCTGGCAATGGGCCTTGGTATTGCTCCCATATAATTTTTAGCACAATAATGATGAGCAACAGTATGCCAGTTTGTGATTTCGCCTTTATTTCTGCTATGCAGCCAGCAATGAATAGACCATGTAAACTACCTGAAAGGCCAACATACCAATCCAGTTTTGGGTTAAATACCCATAAACCTAACGTTGTTGTCAAGACAGAGCACAACAATACGATGATCCACGTTGTGTTGCGATAATAATGGCCAAATAAAAGCCAAATCAAGCCGAGGCCGGTGATGTTGAGCAACGCGTGTGACCCGCTTAGGTGAACAAAATTGCCGGTAATGAGTCGCCAGATTTCACCATGACGAATGGCTTCACGGTCAAATTGCAGTGCATTGGTCGCGGTATCTCCCGCAAAAGTAATGCCAAGCACAATAATTGAAATAATAATCGGTAACGAATACCTTGTTATTATGTTAAAAATTTCAGGATGCTGTTTTTTCATCGTGATTTTGCAAAAAATTGATATATGGTTAAATGTGTCGATACTTAAGATTGAAGCAACAATCGGTTTGATACTATTTATATAATTACTTATTTGTGATTGAACTTAAATAAAACAGTTGAATCTATGGTGGGCAGGTCTAAGGTGCTGAAAATACTTTATTTTCAGCACCTTCGTCGCCCTTGCTGCGATTCAACTGATTTATTTGGGTTGAATGCTGGAAACAAGTTTTGATTTTTATGGTCGAATACCTATAGTAGCTACTATTATTTGTTATTAGACATTGTTTTAGGCCGTATTTTAAACAATCTGATATAGACGAAAGTGGAAGAAAAAAATGCAACTGAACTTAACCGGGTTTTATCGGCAAAATACCGAAAAAGCGATTAAAAAACAACTAGATATAAATTCAACGCCGCGCAGGATGTGCGACAGAGGCTTTACGTTGATCGAAATCATGGTTGTGGTGATTATACTGGGTATTTTAGCCGCAATTGTGGTACCAAAAGTCATGAGTCGCCCAGATGATGCCAGAATCACCAAGGCAATGAGTGATATTCGCGCATTAGAGAGTGCGCTGAACCTTTATAAATTAGATAACTTTGTTTATCCGAGTACCGATCAAGGGCTGGAATCGTTGGCTCAAAAACCCAGTGGCACGCCCGAACCGCGAAATTGGAAAGCAGGGGGGTATGTCGATCGGTTACCAAAGGATCCTTGGGATCAACCTTATCAGTATCTTAGCCCGGGTGTGCAGGGATCCGTCGATATTTACTCGCTTGGCGCTGATGCGCAACAAGGGGGTGAAGGTGTCAATGCAGATATTGGTAATTGGGATCTGTAGCGTTTTTCGATAGAGCGCATACGTTGTGTACTACTAAAGGCACTGCTATTGGACTTTCCACGTTTAGTCTAACCGACGCGAAATTCGCCGTATTTTATACACACCTTTTCCGCAGCAGATTCATCCTAAGTTCGGCAGGCCCCATAGCATAATGCGTCGACTAGAATTGAAATCAGACAGTTTAAGCGCTATCCATAAAGCCCAGGGAACAACAAGCGCAGCCAAGGGGGCGAGAGAACGGTCACGGACGTGCGAGAGCGGCTTTGTACAGGATGTACTTATGTCGCGGAGCATTTCTACAGGAAGTAGTTATGCCGTGAAGCACAAGGATGTGCGAGAACGGTCACGGACGTGCGAGAGCGGCTTCACATTAATAGAAATCATGGTGGTGATGCTGGTTATTGGCATTATCATGAGTATGGCAGCACTGTCTATTAATCTTAATCAATCCAATATTCTGGAAACTGAAATCCGGCGAATGCGTTCATTGATCAGCATGGCCGGTGAAGAGGTCATAATACAAGGTCAGGAGATGTCGGTTGAAATGCACAGTAACGGCTATCAATTTCTTCACTTATTGCAATCACAAGAACAATGGCAATGGGTGCCCGTTACAGAAGATAAACTATTTCGTCCAAGGTGTTTCCCCCCCGGGGTAGAATTAAAGTTAGAGCTAGAGGGTGAACCGGCTACCTTAGAGCGTATGTCATGTGATTTGAGTCCGGAGAATTTGAGCCTGGATGAGTTGCAGAATAAGGAAGAGCTTGAAGATACAAAATCAAAGTTAGACGAAGAAAATGAAAATGAGATACCTCGAATATTTTTATTGTCGAGCGGTGAGATGACACCGTTCAAGGTGACGTTAATCTGGGAAGATGGCGAAAAAGTTGACCTTGCTGGCGAATTGACTGGGGAACTGGAAATATTAATAGCTGATGATGAAGAGGAGTTTTAGTTGGTTACTCGCTTTAATACATCTAAAATTCGTTGTAAAACTTTTTATAAAAGAATGGCTGGATTTACTTTGTTGGAGATAATGATCGCCGTTGCCATATTAGCGACTGCGCTTGGCGCTGCCATAAAAACAACGTCGTCCAGTTTAAACAACGCCGCGTACTTACAGCAACGAACACTTGCACATTGGGTGGCGATGAATACATATAATGAATTGGCTGTTTTTGAGAAATGGCCAACGCCGGGCGGCAAAAGCAGTGGCACAATGCTAATGGCCGGACATGAATGGTATTGGACAGTGGAAACTAACAAATCTGACGAAGTGGGACAGTACAGCATAGGTGCATTTACCATTACAGTGCGTGCTGAAGAAAATGACAAACAATTCCTTGCCTCGATAGAAGGCGGCTACGAATTCTAATCTGATGAATAAAAACAGATTAAATAAGCGGTCAAGGATGTGCGAGAGCGGCTTTGCACAGGACGTGCTTATGCCGCGAAGCATTTGTGCAGGAAGCACTTATGCCGTGAAGCACAGGGAAGTGCGGGAACGGTCAAGGATGTGCGAGAGCGGCTTTACCCTTATAGAAATAATGATCGCAGTTGCGGTATTTGCCGTTATGTCGGCGATGGCGTACGGCGGCTTGAATAGTGTTATGAAATCGCGCGCAGGATTGGATGAGCACGCGACGCGCTTAAGTAAAATGCAAAAAGCGTTTTCAATTATCGAGAGAGATATACAGCAGGTCGTTAGCCGCAGTATCCGGGATCAATATGGTGATACCAAAGAAGCGCTGGTTTCACATGATTATGAAGATATAAAACTTGAGTTAACCCATACAGGTTGGCGTAATCCGTTTCCCAGTGAAAAACGGGTCCGCAGTGTGTTGCAGCGTGCGGGTTACACGATAAAAGACGAACAATTGATTCGCCTATACTGGTTTGAACTGGACCGCGGCTATGAAAGCAAGCCTTTCGAATCGGTGTTACTGGATAATATAAAAAGTTTTGAATTGCGCTTTGTGGACAAAAACAAACAATGGCAAACGCAGTGGCCTAAATTAAACTCGCAAGAAGTTATTCCACAAGCGGTTGAAGTCACCATTGAAAAGGAAAGATTGGGCCGCGTTACCCGCTTGTTTCAAGTGCCAGTACCACAACAGTAATGTTGATTGTCAGGGCTTAGATTCAAACTAAGGGCTTATGAAAAAAAATGCTAAAACAAGTTCGCTTTGCTGTTCGTACCAAAATAAGTCGTACCAAAATAAGTCGTACCAAAACAAGCGAAACCGGAGTGGCATTAATTACTGCATTATTGATTGTCGCGCTGGTAACGGTTGCTGTCGTTGAGATGTCAACGCGGCAACAATTGGATATTCGTAGAACGTCGAATATACTGCAGCGCGACCAGGCATATATATTTACATTAGGGGGTGAAGCATTTGCCAGGCAAGTATTAAAAAAGGATGCACCCAATATTGATCATCGTGGTGAGGACTGGGCAACAAAGTTACCCCCCTTTCCGTTCAAGGGTGGCGTGCTGATGTTTTCACTGGATGATTTAAGCGGGCGTTTTAATATAAATAATCTGGTTGATAATGATGGTGTGGTCAGTCTCTGGGATGCAGAAAGGTTTATTCAATTGATCGAGATTATTCAGAATTTAGAGGAAACGCCTGACGAATTTAAGCAGCTAGTCTCGCGGGATCTGGTAAGTGCAATTGTTGATTGGATAGATGAAGACCGTAGTGCTCAGCCGGGGGGTGCCGAAGACAGCGATTATCTGGATGGCGATATTCCATACCGAACGGCGAACCGCTTGATGACAAGTCCAAGTGAATTGTTGCTGGTGAAAGGGATAACCCCGTTGGTATACAAAACATTATCACCCTATGTGGCGACTTTGCCGGGTCGGACTAAAATTAATATAAACACAGCCAAAGATGAATTGCTATTGGCACTGGTGGTCGATGTTACCTGTCCTCAATTGGGCAAATTAAATATCAGAAGTGAAGGTGAGTCATTTCAGGACAAAGTTGATAGCGAAAATGCATCGCAAGAAGTATATGATATATTTAATAAGGGGGCTGATTTAATGAAACATGATGCTTTTACAGGTAAAGGTTGTGAACTAATGGGTGTTGCGGTCCCCAATCCACCTGCGAACATCCCGCCGGTAGAAAACCCGCAAAAAGAAGAAGATGTTATTGATGTCAAAAGTGAGTACTTTCTGCTGGATGCTTATGCAGAAGTGGGGCCTGAGGATCATCTCATCAGATCGAAGCTTTATAGTCTTTTAGCGCGTAAGAATGGTAAAGTAAGCTCTATTATGCGTGCTCAAGGAACCTACTAGTGCTAAAACAGACGTCAAAACAACTGATTATTCGATTTCACCACATTGAACCGGGTATGGATCCGGATCTGGTTAGCTGGGTATTTGTAGACGAACATGGCCAAGTGGGTGATATTTCCCAGGGTTCATTGGATGAAATTAGCGGGCAACTGGTTGGCCTGAAAATAATTGTTCTCGTTCCGGGTAGCGAGATCACGTTAAGTTCAGCGCAGGTACCCACGCAAAACAAGAAACGACTAATGACCGCACTGCCCTTTGCATTAGAAGATCAATTAGTCAACGATGTAGAAGATTTACACTTTGCTTTAGGTGGTCGCAATGATGAAGGTGAAACAAATTGCGCCGTCGTCGATAGCAATAAAATGGACAGTTGGGTGGCCCAATTGAAACAATTCGGTATACAGGCGAATATGATTGTACCTGATATATTGGCCGTGCCCTATGTGAGTGGTAGCTGGAGCCTGTTGGTTGAGGACAATATTGTTTTGCTCCGCACCGGGACTCAATCCGGTTTTTCAATCGAAATAGAAAATGCGGGAGCACTGCTGGCGATGTTCCTTAAAGAAAACAGCGAAAACCCGCCGGAACAGCTCTATGTTTATAAATATAATGACGGCGCTAGCGAATTACCTGATTTATCCAGTCTGCAATTGAAAATACAGGAAGATATTTGCGTATTTAATATGTTGCCTTTGGTCCAGGGATTAGATTTAGATTGTGTGATCAATTTGTTACAAGGCGATTATAGTCGCCGAGAGCAAATCGGAAAAATATGGCGCCCCTGGTTGCCTGCCGCAGCCATGCTGGGTGGCCTGGTTTTTCTGCAGTTGGTGATGACAACCACGACTTATTTTCAGCTTAAAAGCCAAAGCGTTGAACTGCAGGTCCAAATAAAAAAAACATACCGTTCCGCTTTTCCAGATGCTAAAAATATAGTCGATCCGCGTTTGCAGATGGAAAGAAAACTTAAATCATTACGTGGCGGTGCTGGAGAGGGGGGCAGTAGCGCGCTAGGTTTATTATCAAGTGCTGCTACAGTATTAAAATCAACCGAAGGCCTTAAAATTAAAAGCCTGCGTTATAAAGATGGAAAACTAAATGTAGATTTGATTATCAAGGATCTGCAAACGTTAGACAAGGTTAAATTACAGTTAACTCAAAACTCAGAGTTAACTGTCGATATTGTTTCTGCAAATTCACGAAACAATCAGGTTGAAAGTCGCTTGAAAATTCAAAGTAGAGAATCATGAGGGCCTGGTTTCTGGGATTACAGCAGCAGGAGCGCCTAACCGTTAGCGGTGGTGCAATTGTATTGGTGCTAATGTTGTTTTATGTCGCAATTTGGGATCCTGTTCATAGCGGCGTCGCGCAGTTGGAGAAAAGTATCGCCAAGCAGGCACCGCTGTTGGCATGGATGAAACAGGCAGCAAACGAAGTAAAAGATTTACGCGGCAGTCAATCAGCAAAAAAAAATACTTCGGGTCAATCGCTATTAAGTTTGATTGACAGCACTGCCAAAAAAGGTGGGTTGGGTGATGCACTCAAGCGAGTGAAGCCTGATGGGGACAAAAAAGTAAGTGTGTGGTTAGAACTGGCTTCGTTTGATGACATGATCAAGTGGCTCGAAAATCTCAACAAAACCTATGCGATAGAAGTATCATCACTGGTGATTGATCGTAAGGATACACCGGGAATAATTGATTCACGCATCGTTTTAGTCGGACTATAATAGCGAGTTCTTTTAATTGTAATGAACAACAAACCACGTAATATTTTTCTGATCGTCGTTTTTTATATTGGATTTCTTGTCATAACATTGCCCGCCAAGCAGGCTTATTCATTGGTAAAGTCGTTTGCCGATGAAGAAGGCGCTGTGTCATCTTTGATAATGGAGGGGTTGTCGGGGTCGGTATGGTCGGGTAAAGCGTCAGCCGCATTTATCTCAGGACAAAAAATAAATTCATTCAGTTGGCAGTTCCATCCGTGGTCTGTGTTATTAGGGCGTTTGCAACTGGGCGTGGATTTTCGTGATGGTGACAGTTTCGTGCGCGGAATTGTTGCGCGTGGATTTGGTGGTCAAATATATTTGTCAAACTTGCAGGCTTACGTGGCGTTGGAAAACATTGCTGTGCTTACAAAATTGCCGCTTGATTTGGAAGGTTATGTGGGGTTGGATTTGAAAGCACTGAGTATCGATAATCAGAAAATAGTCGATGTGCAAGGTACGATTGCATGGCAAAGTGCTGCTGTGAATTTTCCTGCTAAAATGACGTTTGGCGATTTAAAGGCAACGTTATCAACACAAAATGATGTCATCAATGCAGATCTCACCGACGGTGGTGGGCCATTGCAAGCGGAAGGTATATTGACGATTGACGCAGATAATAAATATAAATTCACTGGTACATTCTCATCTCGTGATCCCAAACAAACCACGTTGGTTCAAAATTTACGACTGCTAGGACCCGCTGGCTCTGATGGAAAAATAAAAGTCAATACATCAGGTTCTGCCAACGACTTTGCTAAGTTGTTTTAATTGCTGTTACTGCGCCATCAAGCTGAACCCTAAATTATCACCTTGATGGAGTACTGGTTATTGAAAGCTGCTAGAATGACGTTTTTTTAACACCGTTATTATGAAATATGTTATGGAGTTAATATGCCTTACTCAAAAATAAATATTCCGGCAACAGGAGAAAGGATAACTGTCGCTGAAGATTTCTCATTAAGCGTGCCCAATTGCCCGATTATTCCTTTTATAGAAGGAGATGGTATTGGGGTTGATATCACCCCTGTAATGCAAAACGTTGTTAATGCAGCGGTAGAAAAAGCGTATGGCGGTAAGCGTAAAATTGCCTGGATGGAAATATTTGCCGGTGAAAAAGCACTGTCCGTTTATGGCGACGACGATACCGGGTTACCCGAAGAAACCTTGCAGGCAATCCGGGACTATGGCATTGCCATTAAAGGACCATTAACAACGCCAGTTGGGGGTGGAATTCGATCTTTAAATGTTGCATTAAGACAATATCTTGATCTATATGTGTGCGTAAGACCCGTTCGCTATTACAGTGGAACGCCCAGTCCACTAAGAGAACCGGAAAAAACGGATATGGTTATTTTTCGAGAAAATTCAGAGGATATATATGCAGGCATAGAATGGGAACAGGGTACTGCTGAGGTACAAAAAGTCATTAAATTTTTAACCAATGAAATGAATGTTAAAAAAATACGATTTCCGGAAACGTCTGGTATTGGTATTAAACCTGTTTCGAAAGAAGGGACTGTTCGTTTGGTCAGAAAAGCAATCCAGTACGCGATAGATAATCAGCGCGATAGCGTCACGCTGGTGCACAAAGGCAATATCATGAAATTTACTGAAGGTGCTTTCAAGACTTGGGGTTATGAATTGGCGAAAAGCGAATTTGCGGGTACCGAAATCGAGGGGGGGCCCTGGTGTACGATTAAAAACCCGAAAACCGGTGAGTCAATCACAATAAAAGATGTTATCGCGGATGCTTTTTTACAGCAGATATTACTAAGACCTGAAGAATACAGCGTCATTGCAACGCTCAATCTGAATGGCGACTATATTTCAGATGCACTGGCGGCACAAGTCGGCGGAATTGGCATCGCGCCGGGCGCTAATTTATCAGATAGTATTGCCTTGTTTGAAGCGACCCATGGTACTGCACCTAAATATGCAGGAAAAGATCAAGTGAATCCGGGTTCTTTGATATTGTCGGCCGAGATGATGTTGCGTCATTTGGGTTGGGTAGAAGCGGCGGACCTGATCGTCAAAGGATTATCCGGTGCGATACGTTCTAAAACAGTGACCTATGACCTGGAAAGACTGATGGATGATGCGATATTAGCGACCTGTTCCCGTTTTGGTGATGCAATCATTCGCAAGATGTAATGGATGATTTATTTAGGTTAAATAAAAATCTTACTGGAAGATCTTGTGCCACTACTTTCAGGTTTAATTTAGGCAGGTTTAAATTAGGTTTGTATTCTAGGTTGGTAACATGAGGTTGTAAGAAAGACCCTGCAGGCAAACAGCTATATGCTAGCAGGGTTTCTTAAGTACTTTCATTTAACGTCTTTCATTTAGCTAAATAGATTTAATATAAAAGTACTTAACGTAACAATTACGTAACAATGAAAATTAATTTTGGGTTTTATTACCCACGAATGCTTTGATATTAGTTGCATGCAAGCCTTTCGGGCCTTCATCTATATCAAATTCGACTGGTTCCCCCCGTTTTAGTGTTCTAAACCCCTCCATTTCTATTGCAGAAAAATGTGCAAACACGTCAATGTCATCTTTACCGTCTTCATTTAAAGAGATAAAACCATAACCTTTTGCATTGTTGAACCATTTAACAACTCCAGTTGGCATTTCTAGCATGGCCTCCATGTAATAAAAAAAGTTAAATACTTTTAGGCCCCTCTGCTCTGGCTAACTGCCTACAAACCTTGGTGCATGAACCCCTTCCACTTGAAAAATAAAACAAACAAAGACGCGCCTGATGGCGGTACGCACCGCATCAGTGCCCCTTAAAAGAGCATCCTTAAACAAACACTATTTTTGCTCGATTTTTTGCTCGATAGTGATAAGGAAATATATCAAGTTTTATAGATAGCACATTTTTTAAATTTGTGTAGCCAGTTCAGGTATTTTTATAAAAAAATGTGCTGGATCTTAAAATTGTGACGGATAATGAGTCTAAATAAATCACCCGCCCTTTTATTTAGCTAATAATTTTGTTTCCCCTATAGACATTATTATTGGTGAAATGCTCGAATTAGACCTATTCTTAAAATAAAACCAATATAAAACATACAGTTATTGTGTAAATTATCATTGTCAATGCTATTTTTTTAATCACAAAAAGGATTGAAATGAAAGTGTATAATAATAATTATTTCGCAGAAAAAGCAGTGTTGATCAGCTAAAATAGAAAGTATGAAGAAGCAAAAATTACCCGACAATGATGAAGGCCTGGTCGTTCAGGAAGCGAGGCCTGCGGTTAAACCGCCGTCGCTTTATAAGGTTGTCATAATGAATGACGACTATACGCCTATGGAATTTGTGGTGCATATATTGGAGCAGTATTTTTCCATGAACAGAGAAAAAGCAACTCAAATTATGATGCATGTTCATATGCAGGGTAAGGGGTTATGCGGTATTTTTACAAAAGAGATAGCTGAAACGAAAGTGTCTCAAGTCAATGACTATTCACGAGAGCATATGCATCCTTTGTTGTGCTCGATGGAAACAGCTTAATCTCAAGAGGGGTAGGTCTGATGTTAAGTAAAGAATTGGAAGCAACGCTTAATTCGGCGTTTAAAACAGCCAGAGAAAAGCGACACGAGTTTATGACAGTTGAACATTTATTATTGGCGTTGCTGGAAAACCAGGCGGCCATAAATGTATTCCGCGCTTGCGGTGCAGATTTGAAAAGATTAAAAAAGGAATTGACGGGTTTTGTTGATGAAACAACCCCGTTGTTATCCGAAAACAGTAGCAGAGAAATACAACCCACACTGGGTTTTCAACGTGTATTACAACGTGCCGTATTTCAGGTACAATCTTCCGGAAAAAAGGAAGTCAGTGGCGCAAACGTACTCGTTGCTATATTTAATGAACAAGAATCTCAAGCGGTCTATTTCCTGAATAAGCAAAATACAAGTCGTCTTGATGTAGTCAATTATATTTCCCATGGAATTTCCAAAGTCCACGGAGAAGAAGGTAATCCGGATTCATTGACAAATACGACATCAGATGAAGACACGGTGCAGGAGGCGCCAGCCAGTAGCCCATTGGAAAACTATGCAACAAACCTGAATGAGTTGGCCAAGTTAGGCAAAATTGATCCACTGATTGGCCGTAAACACGAAGTCGAACGCACTATTCAAGTGTTGTGTCGGCGCCGTAAAAATAATCCTCTGTTTGTAGGCGAAGCGGGCGTCGGTAAAACCGCGTTGGCTGAAGGCCTGGCAAAGAAAATAGTCGACGGTGAGATACCTGAAGTATTGGAAAACTGCGTCATTCATTCGCTTGATTTAGGTGCATTATTAGCGGGCACTAAATATAGAGGTGATTTTGAAAAACGTTTGAAAGCGGTGCTTGCGCAACTGGAAAAAGAGCAGGGCAGTATTTTATTTATCGATGAGATTCATACTATTATCGGTGCAGGGGCTGCATCCGGTGGTGCCATGGATGCATCGAATCTGATTAAACCAGTGCTCGCATCCGGTGAATTAAAATGTATTGGTTCGACGACATATCAGGAATATCGAGGTATTTTTGAAAAAGACCGTGCGCTTGCGCGTCGTTTCCAGAAAATAGATGTGTCTGAACCGACAGTTGAAGAAAGTGTGCAAATTCTAGAAGGTCTTAGGCCTAATTTTGAGGAACATCATAACGTCAAGTACACGCACCCGGCATTGCGTACTGCGGTAGAGCTTGCCAGCCGTTATATAAATGACCGTTATTTGCCAGATAAGGCGATTGATGTGATCGATGAGGCAGGCGCAAACCAACGTTTACAGCCGGCGTCCAAACGCAAGAAAACGATTGGTGTACGTGAGATTGAAAGTATAGTTTCAAAAATTGCGCGGGTACCTGCCAAGACCATATCCAAATCAGATAAAGATTCCCTGCGTACCTTGGATAGAGATTTGAAGTTGCTTATTTTTGGCCAGGACGAAGCGATAGCGACGTTGACTTCGGCTATGAAAATGTCTCGATCTGGATTGGGGCATACAGATAGGCCGATAGGCTCATTCCTGTTTTCCGGGCCGACTGGTGTGGGTAAAACTGAAGTCACACGCCAGTTAGCTAAAATTTTATCTATTGAATTAGTTCGCTTTGATATGTCG
>CAZWBV010000004.1:22515-24765 GCA_964632225.1 uncultured Gammaproteobacteria bacterium
TGGAGCGTCACACGGTATCCCGTTTAATAGGTGCGCCGCCTGGCTATGTTGGTTTCGATCAAGGTGGATTACTTACCGAGGCAGTAACTAAAAATCCTCATGCGGTTGTGCTTCTGGATGAAATTGAAAAAGCGCATCCGGATGTGTTCAATCTATTATTGCAAGTGATGGACCACGGTACTTTAACCGATAACAATGGCCGCAAAGCGGATTTCAGAAATGTTATTCTGGTGATGACCACCAACGCCGGGGCAGACCAGATCAGCCGTCCATCAATTGGATTTACTCTACAAGATCATACTAAAGACAGTTCTGAGGTAATCAAAAAGACATTCACCCCGGAATTCAGAAATCGTCTTGATGCAATGATTCAATTCAAAGCACTTACACCTGAAATTATTCAGAATGTGGTTGATAAATTCATTATTGAATTGGAAACACAACTCGAAGAGAAAAATGTGACGATTCAGGTTGAGCCTAACGCCAAGCAATGGCTAGCAGAGAATGGTTTCGATCCAGTGATGGGTGCCCGGCCAATGAGCCGTGTCATTCAGGATAATATCAAGAAAAACCTTGCGGATGAAATTCTATTTGGTGAACTTGCCGAGGGTGGTCACGTTATCATTGATGAAAAAGACGGTGAACTTACGCTCGATATAAAATCTTCGGTTGTTACGTCTTGATTTAAGCTTTAAGTTATAAGCTAGTAAGTTCAGGGATTAGCATTGGGGAAGCAGGTTAGGCTGACTGATTGATATTTCCAGGAGCCTGACCTGTTGTTCTTTTCTATCGTGTAAGACTTATGTTATTTGTTACGACTTATCTATTACGACTTATCTATTACGATAAGTAATCCGGCCTTTTGATAAATCATACGGTGTTAATTGCACAACCACGGTATCCCCCGTTAAAATACGAATATAATTCTTGCGCATTTTTCCGGAAATATGTGCAGTAACGATATGACCATTTTCCAGTTCTACCCGGAACATCGTGTTCGGAAGAGTTTCAACCACCTTGCCTTCCATTTCAATATTTTCTTCTTTAGCCATTTAGTGACATCAATGCCTTTGTTGGGGGTTTTAGTCCGTTGTTTAGGTTTTAATCCGTCTGCGCTTCATCAACGTATGGATTAGTTTCAGGCCGCAAATAGTGCCTGAAAATCGACTATTTTACAAAAATATATTTCAGAGTCTGAACGACAAACAGGCAAAAAATACCCTAAGAGATAGGGGTATTTGATGCGCTACTTCTGTTAGCGTGCTTTGTCCGTAAATTAGGGTGGGTTTAGGAGGAAATCGCATGTTTCCAGGGGCTATCAGCCCACGAAACCTGAGGTCGAACAACATCCTGGTGTAAAATAATTTCCATACCAAGCAATTGCACCATGGATTCAAGATCACTCGGATCAGAGAGTTGTAACTTCATACATTCGTAATGTGTATAATTCATATACATAATATTGGGACTAAAACCAAATTCGTGTTCAAATTCATTCGCTAAGCTATAGATTACATCTAACATATACACACCTTTACCTTTACAAATTGAACCCCTCGTTCTCACGGCGGCATGGTTAATACATCGTGTTATTATTGTTATTATTGTTATTTATTTATCGGCGGACAGCGGGGTGACTTTACAGTAAAAAAAAGAAATACTGGTGTATGCAGCTTATTGTATATTAAGGAAATTGTGTCTGACGGTGAAAATTTCTTTAATTATCAAATACTTCCCATGTACCATGACGGAAAACCTCCACAGGCTGGTATTGGGCCTTGTAATTCATCTTGTTACAGTCTTTTACCCAATAACCTAAAAATAACCAGGGCAGCCCGCGACGCCGGGTTTCTTCTATCTCCCATAAAATGGCGTAGTGGCCCAGGCTGCGTTTATGCAATTGCGGATCAAAGAAAGTATACACGGCTGATAATCCCATCTGAAGCTCATCAACTATAGCGACCCCAATGAGCTGGTGTTGAATGCGGAACTCGTAAAACGCCGTCTGCGCCCAGCTGCTTGATAGAAATGACATGTATTGCAGTGGGTCATCAACGTTCATTTCACCGCTGCTGTGCCGTTTGGCGATGTAACGTTGATAAAGCGCAAAATGTTCTTCATTAAAATCGGTGCCAACCCGGATTACCTGCACATCCTGATTTTTAGACCAGGTGCGTTTTTGGCTACGGCTTGATTGAAACTGATTAACAACGATTCTTATTGGGGTGCATTCATTACATTGTTCGCATT
>CAZWBV010000005.1:0-11221 GCA_964632225.1 uncultured Gammaproteobacteria bacterium
TTTTGAGGTATTATGGGACTCGAAATGGCTTCTGCGTGCAACGATTACCTAAGTCCGGGCTCCTGGCGTGGCTGACGCAACCAACTGGAAAACAGTATAAAAAAAGACAAATAAGTTGTGCCGCATTTTTTAGGATGCCAATTGTTGTTGCGATACGCTTTAATTTATACTCATTAATAAAATTCTTGTGAAAATGAATCTAAACATAACTCTATGAAACGGCAAAAGAAAAATTATCATCATCGTTGTGGCTCCGACCTGTCTGCGATTGAGGGGCTAAGAGATTGGTATCGCAGCGAATTGGGACAACGTTTATTAGAACAAGAAAAAATGACATTGGAGCCTTTGCTAGCAAGTTTATTTGGCTATCATTTGTTACAAGTTGGGGTGGTGACGGAAGAAAACTTATTGCATACCTCGCTGATTCCGAATTGTATGATTTTAGATATAAACATGGGTTCGGTTAATTTAAATACGAAAATGAAGGGAAAAGTGTTCGGTGCTTTACCTGATGCTTTGCCAGTTGCTTCGGATAGCCTCGATGTCATGTTACTTCCGCATGTGCTCGAATTTAGTCGCGACCCCCATCAGGTATTGAGAGAAGTGGATCGGGTACTCATTCCCGAAGGCCACGTCGTCATATCCGGATTTAATCCCTGGAGTAGTTGGTTAATTTGGCGCCTATTGCTTGGTTGGCGAAAACAGCCGCCATGGTGTGGTCGATTTATGAGCTTGGCGCGACTCAAGGATTGGTTGAGATTATTAGGATTTGATATTATATCTGTTCAGCATGTCTTTTATCGTCCACCCATTCAACATGAAGGAATAATGAATAAGCTTTCTTTTGTTGATTCCATTGGGAAAAAATTCTGGCCAATATACGGTGCGAGTTATACGTTAGTTGCAAAGAAACGAGTATTTACTTTTACGCCGATAAAACCAAGATGGAAACCTCGACGTTTTGTACCCAGCGGTGTTGTAGAATCGCAGAATCGCGGAAATATCGGGAATATTATAAAGTACTGATTTGACGGAGTACTGGAATGAAAAATGTGGATATATTTACCGACGGCGCTTGCAGGGGAAACCCGGGCCCTGGCGGATGGGGTGTGTTGATGCGCTACAATGGCGATGAAAAAAAAATACATGGCGGTGAGAATGATACGACCAATAACAGAATGGAACTAATGGCTGCAATTCAGGCATTGGAAACATTAAAAAAACCTTGTCTTGTTAACTTAACGACAGATTCAAAGTATGTTATAGATGGTATCACTTCCTGGATAGTTGATTGGAAGAAACGCGACTGGAAAACGGCAGCAAAAAAACCAGTAAAGAATGTTGATTTGTGGAAGCGTCTGGATATAGTCGTACAAGAACATGAAATTCAGTGGCACTGGGTAAAAGGGCATACCGGGCACGAAGGTAATGAAATTGCGGATGAACTGGCAAATCAGGGTATTGATGAATTGCAGTAGACACATACGTAAACACGCACGGGGACATTAACACGAAACAATGAGACAAGTCGTACTTGATACTGAAACCACTGGTTTAGAGCCGTCACAGGGCCATCGAATTATCGAAATAGGTTGCGTCGAAATACTAAACAGGCGTCTTACTGGCAATAGATTCCATCAGTACTTGCAACCTGATCGGGAAATTGACGAGGGCGCGCTGAATGTCCACGGAATTACGACCGAATTTCTTGAAGACAAACCGCGTTTTGTTGAAGTGGTCGATGAATTCATACAGTTTATTGAAGGTGCAGAATTAGTTATCCATAATGCACCGTTTGATGTTGGATTTATAAATAACGAATTTGATCTTTTAAATGGCAACTTTAAGCCAGTTTCAAAAATATGTGATGTGGTTGATACGTTAGCGCTTGCTCGCAAACTTCACCCTGGACAAAAAAACAATCTGGATGCACTGTGTAAACGCTATGAAATTAGCAATGCTCACCGTGAATTGCACGGTGCATTGTTAGATGCTGAGATTCTGGCGGATGTTTATTTATTAATGACGGGGGGACAGTCGAGTCTATTATTAGATTCGGCGACGTCGGAAGTGATAAATGTTCACAACGAAATAAAACGAATTTCAGCAAACAGAGCAAAACTACTCATTCTCAATGCGGATGACAAGGAAACAGCGTTGCATGATGAATTGTTAAATAAAATAAATGCTGCATGCGACCAAGGCAACCTTTGGAACAGGTAACGTTTATACTGACAACCTTGCCCAGACAGCGGCGTCAGTAGCTCGCTTAAGTTACTTGCTTTTGATGCACTTTTTATTGTTTAACTATTTGTTGAACTATTGTTTAGAAGTGGCTGGCGTTGATCCATAAGTGTGTCAAAATACTCAGCGCGTAGCCAAGCGCTATTGCGGGCGTCCATTTTAAATGGCTGAAAAAAGTGTATTGCCCTTTAGCTTGTCCCATTAATGCAACGCCGGCGGCTGAGCCAATTGATAATAAGCTGCCACCGACGCCAGCCGTGAGCGTGACAAGTAACCATTGTCCTAATGGCATTTCGGGATTCATACTTAGTACGGCGAACATCACAGGAATATTATCAACAAGAGCAGAGAGTAGGCCAACCAATATATTTGCCGTTGTTGCGCCCATTTGAACGTACATCAACTCTGATGTTAGCGCCAGATAGCCAATAAATCCAAGGCCGCCTACTGACAATACAACGCCGTAAAAAAACATTAGCGTGTCCCATTCGGCTCGGGCAATATTTTTAAACACATCAAAAGCTTCGATGTCTCCAATTTGTTCCTGCATCTTGCTGCTGTCTGACGTACTAAATTGAGAAACCTTATGATTGGTTATTTTCAAATAAAAACCAAAAAATTTCAGGTAGGCTAGACCGGCCATCATGCCGAGCATGGGAGGTAAGTGTAAAAAGTTGTGAAAACTGACAGCTGTCGCAATGGTTAGTAGGAAAAGCACGATAATTCGTTTAGCACCGCGCTTCATTGAGATATCCTCATTGATGGCGTCTGGTCTGTCTTTGGGTAGTGCAAAATGCATGATAGCGGCGGGTATAAAAAAATTGACTACCGATGGAATAAATAATAAGAAAAAAGCACTAAATTCAACGATGCCTTTTTGCCAAACCATTAATGTCGTGATGTCACCGAACGGACTGAAAGCGCCTCCAGCGTTAGCAGCAACTACGATGTTAACACACGCTATACTGATAAAACGTTTGTTTCCCGCGCCGACAGCCAGAATAACGGCGCACATAAGCAACGCGGTCGTCAAGTTATCTGCGATGGGCGAAATGCAGAACGCAAGAATACCTGTCATCCAGAATAATTGGCGGTAACTAAAACCTTTTTGAATCAGCCAGGCGCGCAGCGTATCAAATACGCGTCGTTCTTCCATTGCATTGATGTAAGTCATCGCAACCAGTAGAAAAAGCATGAGTTCTGAAAATTCAAGTATGTTGTGCCTCACTGCTTCCGCAGCGACGTCAGTAAAGCCCTGATTGACGTATATGTATGCAATCATTACCCATATAATGCTGGCGGCCAGGACGACTGGTTTGGATTTACGAAGATGGGTAAACTCTTCGGCCATGACAAATAGATAGGCCAATACAAAAACGGCCAGCGCGGCATATCCAACGAAGTGGTTGGTTAGATCTATTTGTTCGCCCGCTGCTGTAGCCGCGTAGACAGAGGGTGATATAAAAAGAAGCAACAGGGAAAGTGATGTTGGGATAATTTGTTTAAACAATCGTGGCTCCTTTTGGCTGTTCTTTTGGCTGTGCAGGGTCGACACACTCTCAAATGTATTTTAGTGGATTATGCTAGTAAGTATATGTTTTATAAAAATAATTTAGATTTAACTGTTGTAAAATTATTATTATATTACTATATTTTAATATAATAAGATATTCTGTAATCATCTATTTCTCAAGCCGCTGTTCAACGCAGGGAAACGGTTATTTCAAATGGCTATTTCGTAAAAAGACGATTAAAAATGACCAAAAAACGTTTGCTGCAATTATGGTTTGATCGCTATTTTTGGTTCGCATTAATTGCAGCAATAGTGTACTGGGCGGTGCTTTTATCACTTAATACCGGGTTTGGTTTATCTGGGAATTTGCAATTAAACTGGTTTTTTTACCAACCATTATTATTTCTGCTGGTAGGTTTTATTTATCCGCTATTGGAAGAACTTGTCTTTAGAGGGTTGATACAGGGAATGATTGCTCGGTACCTTGACAATAGCGCTATCGGTAATCGTCGATTGGGTATCGTCTCTGCTGCTAATATTATTACGAGTATTTTATTTGTCTTTTTTCATTTAATAACGCATTCCTATTTGTGGGCGGTATCCGTTTTTATTCCTTCAATAATCTTTGGTTTTTTTCGTGAAAAATACGGTTCAGTCGCACCGGCTATTTTATTGCATGTTTATTATAATGTGGGTTACTTTCTGTTATTTCCACCTTAGTACCCTAACCTTAAGTACTCTGACAACCCATCAATACTGACTGACGGAGAATTGGACGGAATAGCAGAATTATCTATCAATTTTCGGGCTGTTTTCGCCCGATAGCGTAGTAAGTAAAACCTTCTTGTGTCAAAAATTGTGGATCATAAAGGTTGCGCCCATCAAAAATAACAGCTTGTTTAAGCTTGTTTTTTATTTCATTGAAATCGGGGCTCCTGAACTGATTCCATTCAGTAACAACAATAAGTGCATCGCTATTGTCCAATGCCGCTTCTGGCGAATCGCAGAGCACTAGTTTTTTGTCGCGGCAGTTATCGCCATATAAACGTTGTGCTTCTTTCATTGCCTCAGGATCATACGCTTTTACTGTTGCGCCATGAGCCCATAACGCTTCCATCAGGGTCCGACTTGGTGCTGCCCGCATATCATCGGTGTTGGGCTTAAAAGCCAGCCCCCAAAGTGCAAATTCTTGGCCTTGTAAATTGCCGCGGAAGTGTTGACTGATTTTGTTAAATAAGACTTCTTTTTGCCGGTTATTAACGGATTCCACTGCTTTTAACAATGATGCCTCATAGCCAATTTGTGTCGCAGTGCGTTCCAATGCCTGCACATCCTTGGGAAAACACGAACCACCATACCCGCAACCGGGGTAGATAAATTTGTAGCCAATTCTAGGGTCAGCACCAATGCCAGTGCGTACATTTTCGATGTCAGCACCAAGAATTTCCGCCATATTGGCTAATTCATTCATGAAACTGATTTTAGTTGCCAGAAGGGCATTCGCCGCGTATTTAGTCAGCTCTGCCGAACGAATGTCCATCACAATGACGCGATCTCGATTTCGATTAAACGGTGTGTATAATGCGCGCAACAACTCCGCTGTGCGTGGATTATCGGTACCGACAACAACACGATCAGGTTTCATGAAATCATCGAGTGCGGCACCTTCTTTAAGAAACTCCGGGTTAGAGACGACATCAAATTCAATGTTTTGGCCTCGGTTTGTAAGGACAGCATTCACTGTATCGTTGACTTTATCCGCTGTTCCGACTGGTACTGTTGATTTGTTTACTATAATTCGGTAGTCATTCATGTTTTCGCCGATACTGCGTGCGACGGTCAGGACATATTGCAGGTCCGCTGATCCGTCCTCATCCGGGGGGGTGCCCACTGCGATGAATTGGAAAAGGCCGTGGTTTACGCCTTTTTCTGTATCAGTACTGAAATTAAGCCGATTGGCTGCTACATTTTTTTTGACCAGATCTTCAAGGCCTGGCTCATAGATAGGTAATAAACCTTTGTTAAGATTGTCGATTTTTTGTTTATCGATATCGATGCAAAGGACGTCATTTCCGACTTCTGCCAGACAAGTGCCTGTCACCAGTCCAACGTAACCTGACCCATAAATTGTTATTTTCATCTGATTTGTATGCTCACTCAAGTTCTTGGTTTATAATGTCGGTCGCTATTGTAGCGTAAATTTTAGTATTTTATTAGCTACTTTTTATGGAGATAATATGCATATATTAGTCTGTGGTGGTGCTGGATATATTGGTTCGCATATGTCAAAACTTTTGTCTGAACAGGGACATCAGGTGACTGTATTTGATAACCTGTCCACCGGTCACCGGCAAGCAGTTAAATGGGGAAGCCTGGTAGAAGGTGATTTGCTTGATCCCAACGCATTGGCTTCTCTGTTCAAATCAAATAAATTTGATGCGGTTATGCATTTTTCAGCCAAATCCCTGGTTGGGGAGTCGGTACAAAAACCCGATCTATATTATCTGAATAATGTCGTAGGCAGTTTAAACCTGCTTGATCATATGCGTTTATATGGGGTTAATAAATTTGTTTTTTCCTCCTCTGCAGCGACTTTTGGCTATCCGAAAACGGCGTTGATCGATGAAAATCATGTGCAAAAACCGATAAATCCTTATGGTAAAACTAAATTAGCGGTCGAGTATTTGCTGGGTGATTACGCGCAAGCCTATGAAATTAAATCAGTTAGTTTACGCTATTTTAACGCAGCGGGTGCAGACCCGTCAGGGCAAATAGGTGAGTCTCATGATCCGGAGACCCATCTTATTCCCAATGTGCTAAAAGCGGTATTGGGTGAGGGCAGTGGGTTAAAAATTTTCGGAAACGACTACGGAACGCCTGACGGGACGTGTGTGCGAGATTATATACACGTGAATGATTTGTGTCAGGCGCACTTACTTGCGCTACACTATATGGACGAAAACAGTGGCGCTCATGCGTATAATCTGGGAAATGGTAAGGGGTTTAGCGTATTGGAAGTGATTAACGCGGCCAGCGAAGTGGTTGGTAAAAAAGTCGAGTATGAAATGGTAGCACGACGCGTTGGAGATCCGCCAGTGCTTGTGGCTAATAGCCATAAAATACAAGAACAATTAAAGTGGCAACCGGAATATACTGAAATCAGTACGATAATAAGTAGTGCCTGGAATTGGCACCAACATGCAGAATTCTAGGGGTTTGTAGGAGTTTGTAGGGATTTGCTGAACTTCGGTGATCCTACACACGAAAAAAATTGGTATATACTGGACAGGCATGGCGGATGAAGTAGCACGCAAAAGCAGTATGGACGAAGTGCGAGGGGGCATGAATAAAACGCATCGAATAGCAAGCGGTAAACCCGAGTCTATAGCAAATTTTGTTATGGTTCTTCTTGGGCCGCTGATTGTCACATTAACGTTAATCATTATTACCCACCTCTACAATGTGCAATATGATGGCGCCTATGTGTCTTTGGCTGTGATTACATTTCTGATTTCTTTTATTGTCTTTAAAGAAATTAATCTGCATACATCCTGGCGCGCGGGCGGTGTAAGTGCACAAACCCGGGAAATAGTGTTTGCGTGGTTGGTGTTTGTTAGTATTTTGCTTTTTCTTGGTTATGCCACAAAATCATCTGAAGAATTTTCGCGCCGCGTTATTTTGACGTGGATAGTGGCAGCTCCTTTTATAATGTTATTTGCCTATGCTGTCGCAAAAACAGTGTTATCAAAAATAATAAAATCTGAAAAATTTTCGAAGTCAGCTGTGGTCGTTGGAGTAAACGACTTGAGCAAAAGTTTGGTGACCGAAATTACTTCTGACCCCCAGCTTAATATGAATTTTAAAGGCTATTTTGACGATAGAAGCAATAAAAGATTGGGGGAAATAGACAATGGCGATGTAGTCGGTAGATTTAATGATCTTTCCCGGTATATAAATAAACATAAAATTGATCTAATTTATTTTGCATTACCGATGGTGCAGGAAAAAAGAATATTAAATTTACTTGATGATGTTCGCGATACCACCGCTTCAATTTATTTTTTACCGGATCTCTTCATATTTGATTTGATACAAGCACGCGTTGATGATGTTAATGGCATTCCCGTACTGGCTGTTTGCGAATCTCCGTTTTCAGGTGTAACGGGGTTATTGAAGCGCTTAAGCGATATCGTGTTTGCAAGCATTCTAATATTGCTTGTTTCTCCAATAATGCTGTTAATTGCAGTAAGTATTAAAATTAAAATGCCTGGTCCCGTTTTATTTAAACAAAAGAGATATGGCTTGGATGGGGAGGAAATTAAAGTGTATAAATTTCGTACCATGAAGCAACTTAGCGATTCAATCGATAGTAAAGAAGGAGAAGTGGTCCAGGCAATAAGAAACGACCCTCGAGTGACTGAGTTAGGTTCCTTTTTAAGGAAAACATCACTTGATGAACTACCGCAATTCTTCAACGTATTACAAGGCAGAATGAGTGTTGTCGGTCCACGACCCCATGCCGTCGCACACAATGAAGAATATCGAAAACTGATTAAAGGCTATATGATGCGCCATAAGGTCAAGCCAGGTATCACTGGATGGGCGCAGGTAAACGGTTTTCGTGGAGAAACTGATACAATTGAAAAAATGGAGTCTCGTGTTCGTTATGATCTGGATTATTTACGCCATTGGTCACTGGGATTGGACTCAATGATCATCATACGAACAGTCCTGATGATGTTCCGTGACAAGAATGCGTATTAGTTTTTGACTGCTTCTTCGGGATAGCAGAATAGGGCTATTTTTTGCATTTATAGGTGAGTTCTATTGTCCCGTCTTCGTAAACGGTTTCCAATCTGACAGTAAACCCCCATAAACGCGCGATATGTTTGGTTACTTCTGCGACCGTATCTCCTAATGGCCGGCGATTATATTGGTAGTGCCTTAGTGTCAGTGATCGATCGCCTTTCATATTAACGTCATAAACCTGAATATCGGGTTCATTTTGCCCAAGGTTATATTGTTCCGATAAGGTTTTTTTGATGTGATCGTAGCCTTCCTCGTTGTGAATGGATGATATTTCAAGTTCTGGTTTGGTATCATCATCCAGTAACGAAAAAAGCTTAAAGTCCCGTATAATTTTGGGGGATAAGTATTGTGAAATAAAACTTTCGTCTTTGAAGTTCCTCATGGCAAAATCAAGGGATTCTACCCAATCAGTATTTGCCAGATCAGGGAAATAACTTTTATCTTCCTCAGTAGGATTCTCACAAATACGTCTTATATCGCTCATCATTGAAAAACCCAATGCATAGACGTTTATGCCGCTGTAAAAGCGACTGTCAAATGAAGGTTGACTCACCACATTTGTGTGTGATTGTAAAAATTCAATCATAAAACCGTCCGACAGAAACCCTTCGTCGTATAATTGATTGAGTAATGTGTAATGCCAGAATGTTGCCCAGCCCTCATTCATAACCTGAGTTTGTCTTTGTGGATAAAAATATTGGGCAATTTTGCGTACTATGCGGACAATTTCTCTTTGCCATGGTTCGAGCAAAGGTGCATTTTTTTCTATAAAGTATAGAATATTTTCTTGCGGCTCCTCTGGGAAGCGTAAATCCGTCGGTTCAGTGTCGTCTGCTTTTTTAGTGGGTATTGTTCGCCATAATTCATTTACCTGGGATTGCAGGTATTCTTCGCGTTCTTTTTGGCGGAGCATTTCTTTTTGTATTGATAGATTAGGCGGGCGTTTGTAACGGTCAACACCGTAATTCATTAACGTGTGGCAGGAATCCAGAATTTCCTCAACCTGCTTCTCACCATAACGTTCTTCGCATTCGGCAATGTAATTTTTAGCGAATAACAAATAATCAATAATGGAATCCGCATTTGTCCAGGTTTTGAATAAGTAATTATTTTTAAAAAAAGAATTATGACCATAGGCGGCATGTGCGATCACCAACGCCTGCATCATCATGGTGTTTTCTTCCATGAGATAGGCAATGCATGGGTCAGAATTAATCACAATTTCGTAAGCCAACCCCATTTGACCGCGTCGATAGCTTTGTTCAGTGGCAAGAAATTTTTTTCCGAACGACCAATGAGAATAGCCTAGTGGCATACCCACTGACGCATAGGCATCCATCATTTGTTCTGCAGAAATTATTTCAATTTGAATCGGATAAGTATCTAACTTGAATTCAGAAGCAACCCGCTCAATTTCCTTGTTGTATCGATCTACTAATTCGAAAGACCACTCTGACGTATCAGATATTATCTTTTCCTTCCTTTTTATAGCTGTCTTTTTGTGGGAGGTTTTTTTTGTCACTTTACCAGATGCCTTTTTCGATACATTACTGCAATTCCCCTCCGGTCTTTTTTAGACGGGCTTATTACCCTGGTGTTATTCGCATTAGTTTTGAAACTCATGTTACTTGTTTCTTAAAAAGTTCGCGAAATACGGGGTAAATTTCGGAAATATTTTCAATGCGTTGCATCGCGAAATTTTCGTATTCGACTTTCACATTTAGATACTCGCGCCACAGGTTTTGCGGATTGTCATTTGATATTTCAATATAAGAATAATATTGTACACACGGTAATATTGAATTAATCAGCAACTCTCGACAAATAGGGGAGTCATCGTTCCAGTTGTCGCCATCAGAAGCTTGTGCAGCGTATATATTCCATTCATCTGTGGGAAAACGATCTCTAATAATTTCATGCATTAATTTTAATGCGCTGGAAACAACCGTACCACCCGTTTCTCTGGAATAGAAAAAATTCTCTTCATCGACTTCTTTGGCAATGGTATGGTGAGAAATAAATACAATTTGTATTTTTTCGTAAGTGCGTGTTAAAAATAAGTAAAGTAAAATAAAAAATCGTTTTGCAATATCTTTTTTCATTTGATCCATCGAGCCGGATATATCCATCAAACAAAACATGACAGCTTGTGTTGATGGTAGAGGCAGTTTAATTCTATTGTTATATCTTAGATCAAACGGGTCGATAAAGGGAACCGTACTTATTTTTTTCTTTAACGACTCTATTTTATTCTTCAATTCGAAAATTTTAGGGTCATTTTCTTCAGTGACCAGCAATAATGCAGACAGTGTTTGTTCAGCTTCTTTGAGTTGTTTTTTGTATGGGTTTTGTAAGGCAATACGTCTGGATAGCGCTCCGCGCAAGGAACGAACAATATTAATATTTGAAGGCACGCCAGTTGAGCTGTGTCCTGCGCGAACGCTCTTAAATTCTTTAATGGTTGCAAGTTTGGTTTTTACCAGGTTGGGTAATGCGAGGTCTTCAAAAAAGAACTCCAAAAACTCTTCTTTAGAGAGTTGGAATACGAAATCATCCAGACCTTCGCCGCTGTCACTGGCATTATTACCGCCGCCCCCGTCATTTTGCGGCGGACGGGGAATTTTATCACCAGTAGAAAATTCTTTATTTCCGGGC
>CAZWBV010000005.1:11231-24716 GCA_964632225.1 uncultured Gammaproteobacteria bacterium
CCGGTCCGTGACGAAAAGTAGGTTCGGAAATATCTCTAGCAGGAATAGTAATGGATTCGCCTTTTTCGACGTCCGTGATGCTGCGTCCCGCAATGGCATCTGTCACGGCCCGCTTTATATTAGACTTAAAGCGCTTTAAAAATTTACGACGGTTTATTGCGCTTTTATTCTTGCCGTTCAGTCTTCTATCGAGTATTTGAGCCACATCATTGCCTTTAAGATGACTTTCTGACTCGTAAGTACCACTCGCAAAGCAACCGGACTTGTTTTTGTGTGTAGCCTTTTTCGGTCATGCGATCGACAAAATCCTCATGTTTCTTCTGTTCATCTCCCGAACTTTTAGCGTTAAACGAGATAACTGGGAGCAGATCTTCTGTATTAGAAAACATTTTCTTTTCAATGACTGTGCGGAGTTTTTCGTAACTCGACCACTGGGGGTTTTTTCCATCGTTTTGAGCACGTGCGCGCAGTACAAAATTGACTATTTCATTTCGAAAATCTTTTGGATTACTTATACCCGCCGGTTTTTCTATTTTTTCCAGTTCTTCATTGAGAGAGGCCCGATTAAATATTTCACCCGTGTCGGTATCGCGGTAATCTTCATCCTGAATCCAATAATCTGCATAGGTAACGTATCGATCGAAGATATTCTGACCATATTCAGAATACGATTCCAGATAGGCTTTCTGGATTTCCTTCCCAATAAATTCGATATACCGCGGTGTAATAAATCCTTTGATATAAGATAAGTATCGTTCTTCAATTTCGGGTTGAAATTGTTCGCGTTCAATTTGCTGTTCCAGTACATAAAGCAGATGTACCGGGTTAGCTGCAATTTCACTGTTATCGAAGTTAAATACCTTGGATAGAATTTTAAACGCAAAGCGGGTGGATAATCCCGTCATGCCTTCATCAACGCCCGCATAATCCCGGTATTCCTGGTATGATTTCGCATTTGGATCGGTGTCTTTGAGGTTTTCACCGTCATATACACGCATTTTTGAGAAAATATTGGAATTTTCTGGTTCTTTCAAACGTGACAGCGCAGCGAATTGAGCCATCATTTTAAGCGTGCCGGGTGCACAAGGTGCGTTGGCAAGCGAACTGCTTTCAAGCAATTTAGTATAAATATTTACTTCTTCCGAACAACGAAGGCAATAGGGCACTTTGACGATATAAATTCGATCAAGAAAGGCTTCATTATTTTTGTTGTTTTTGAATGTTATCCATTCTGATTCATTTGAGTGTGCCAGAATTAATCCCTCAAAAGGAATCGCCGCCAGACCTTCTGTGCCTTTGTAGTTACTTTCCTGTGTTGCCGTTAACAGCGGGTGCAATACTTTAATGGGTGCCTTAAACATTTCAACAAATTCGAGCATACCGCGGTTAGCCTGGCATAGACCACCGGAAAAACTGTATGCATCTGGATCATCCTGAGAAAAACTTTCCAGCATGCGAATATCGACTTTGCCTACCAGTGAAGAAATATCCTGATTGTTTTCATCACCGGGCTCTGTTTTTGCAATGCCGATTTGTTCCAATACAGATGGCCGTATTTTTACAACTTTGAATTTAGTGATATCACCGTTAAATTCGTGCAGGCGTTTTACCGCCCATGGCGACATAATACTGTTAATATAGCGCTTGGGAATACCAAAATCTTCTTCCAGTATCTGCGCATCTTCATCAGGGGAGAAGAGCCCCAAAGGTGACTCGTTGATGGGTGAGCCTTTAATCGCATAGAAAGGCATTTTCTCCAGTAAATATTTGAGTTTCTCAGCCAGCGATGACTTCCCCCCGCCGACCGGGCCGAGTAAATACAATATCTGTTTTCTTTCTTCCAGCCCCTGAGCAGCATGCCTGAAAAAAGAAACGATTTGTTCGATGACCTCTTCCATGCCATAGAAGTCTTTAAACGCGGGATAAATTTTTATGACTTTATTTGAAAAGAGCCTGCTTAGCCGCGGATCGGTTTTCGTATCGACCAGTTCAGGCGTGCCGACTGCCTCTAGCATACGTTCGGCAGGTGTGGCATAGGCGATCGGGTCTTTTTTGCATATATTCAAATATTCCTGGAGGCTAAGCTCTTCTTCCTTCAACTCCTCGTAGCGGGATGTAAAATGAGTAAATATAGACATGGTCATCGCCTCTCCGTTGTAGATAGCCCATTAAGTGTAAATGAACTATGAATTATTGCATTATCCTTACTTCTTATAGCGGCCTTATTCACTGTTTCTTTGCATCACTTAATTGCTTATTTTAGTCTTTCGAGATGCTTGTATATCTTGTAATGATAGCGTGTATAGAGTTAAGACTCTGATGTGGCCTTTATTAACTCTTCATGCTTTATACGATTTATACTATTTTTTTATTTGCAAAAAATGAGCCAACTAAACTAATTAATGTCACTGTGTAAAAAAGCGCATCTGCGTCGATAATTATACCTTGAATCATCGATTAATTAACATTTTTGCAGAAATGGCCTTTGTCAATATGCGGATAACTAAATCGTTAATATTTGACAAATTATCCTAAAAAATAAACACTTGTGTCATTAACATGACAGATAACTCTATCTTTAGTTATACCCTTTCTTCTAAGTTACGACTAGGAAACAGATCAATAGTTTGCATTTATTTTTATCTAGAATAAAGCGAGTGTGGGACGGTATTAGGCCTGATTGTATAAAAATGTTTAATTGATATGCAAAATAAATTCAATGTCCGTCATAGTTGTTCGCTTAATGATCAATTAGAATAGTGAAATCGTAAATTGGTGTTTACTATCACAATTAACTAGCACGTAATACCGATTGCGTTATTCTATTTTGGCAGTGAGTGAGGGGGAAGGGTAAAGCGCTGTTATTAGGATGAGCTTATTTGTTGGCGAATGTCCTGAATCAATAACCACGCATTCAGGACACCGTACCGCTAATGCCTAAATTTATTTTTGTTAAAATAAATTATTTTTGCGGTTGCCCGTTGCATTGGTTTTGATATGGGTACAGCACTCAGGTTCGGTTCAACCAGTAATTTTACAGTGGAAACCAAACCATTATCGCCCGTCACCGCATCCCACATCATGGACGATAATTTGATGCAGGCACCCAATGGTGTACGCGCTTTTTTTCGCTCCATATCGATACGGAATTGTAAACCGCGTAGGCGTCTTTGCCTGGAAATAGGCACGCCATCAATAAACTGTTCAATACAATTTTGACGGCGCTGCTCGAATTCATCTGGATTATTATTTGCCAGATCTGCCCACTCGTCGAAATCAATCCGAGAGCTTGTTTTAACGTTTTGCTTGGAATTAGTCATAAATAACTACCTTGTTCATTGCGAGAACATTGTACAACATTATCAATTATTTACTCACGGGGCATTTACAGATTATTAACCATTTTATTTGAATGGTATTGTAATGCCCGGTTTGCTGTTACTCAAATTTTACCTGTATTGCATAAAATTGGCCATCAAGTGGGTAATGTTTATACATATAAGAGCAGGTGGAAAAGAGGTGGAAAAGCACTAAATAATTTATTTGATTATAAAAATATAATAAAAACAAATAGTTAACAAATTAAAGCTGTATTAAGTAAAATTCATTGGGATTCACATTGTTTTATCTTAAGGCTTAATCCGGCGCGGTAGAAAAAATCATGCACCGCGCGTTGTGTGTGGTGCCCCGGAGACGATTCGAACGTCCGACCTGTCGCTTAGGAGGCGACTGCTCTATCCATCTGAGCTACCGGGGCAAGTGTAACGGGCAATAATGCCAACGTCGCCAGTATATCCAAGTATGCAAATTTCATCTATATAGCGATCAAGTGGGTACGTATCGATTTGCACACAGAGATGCTGATTTTGCGAGAGTAATAGATAAGGATGTCGAATGATGAACAGGCAAAGAAACGCCTACTATGTATTTGTAATAATTCACTGCTTTAGACGTCCTCAGTTACTCAATCGACGATAAGTAATCAAATATTAAGGTAGTATGTAAAAAAACTAAGCAAATAATTGAAAAAACTCAATTAAATAAGGGGTTAAATGGAGGGTTTCAATATTGACTAATTAATAATGTTGGGATGATCAAGTTTTTGAGCTGGATCAGCGACTACATCGTTGGTTTTATAAAAAATTATAAATAACCGATTTTCGGGGTTTTAACAAATGCATGCAACATTACCATTATTAGAAACAACGGATTTTCCGTTGATAAAAAGATCCAGACTTGAAACACTGCAAGTAAATTTGGGTTACAAGTGCAACCAACAGTGTTTACATTGTCATGTTAACGCCAGCCCGCAACGAAAAGAGGTGATGGACAGTGAGACAATTGACACTGTTATCGCTTTTCTGGAATCGACCAAATTAGACTCAAATGCAAACTCAAGTGTAAAGAAGCTGGATCTCACTGGCGGCGCACCAGAACTTAACCCGCGCTTTCGTAAATTAGTGCGTCACGCACGTCAATTGGGAATTCATGTCATAGACAGGTGTAATCTCACAATACTTGAAGAGCCCGGTTATGAAGATTTGGCCGCGTTTTTGGCTGAGCAACAGGTTGAAGTCATTGCATCATTACCCTGCTATATAGAAGATAATGTAAACACGCAACGCGGTAACGGTGTTTTTGGTTCCAGTATTAATGGTTTACAGAAATTAAATAAATTAGGCTACGGGAAACCTGACACAGGTTTAGAGCTCAATCTGGTCTACAATCCACAGGGGCCGGTGCTGCCACCAGCGCAAGCGCCACTGGAACAAGACTATAAAAAAAATCTCGGAGAGCAATTTTCGGTTGTGTTTAACAATTTATTCACACTTGCCAATATGCCAATTAAGCGATTTGGCAGTACGTTAATCTCCAAAGGTCAATTTGAAGATTATATGTCACTTTTACGTGGTTCTCATAATACTGAAAATCTACGCGCCGTCATGTGTAAAACCTTGATAAGTGTGGATTGGCGGGGATATGTCTATGACTGTGATTTTAACCAGATGTTAGATTTACCATTGGGTGCAACAAAGAAACCCAGTATACATCTAAAAGATTTAACAACCGTTGATCTTGAGGGTAGCGCGATATGTGTAAAAGATCATTGTTATGGTTGCACCGCAGGGCAGGGAAGTAGTTGTGGTGGCGCGCTGGCATAACTCCAATCACTCCCTCTTTAGGCACAACAGATGAACTCCGCTGCAGTTATTATCTTCGCAAAAACACCAATCCAGGGAACGGTTAAAACCCGATTAATCGAGACGCTAGGTTCCCAGGGTGCAACTGAATTACATAAACAGCTAACAGTCCATTGTGTTGAAATGGCGGTACGCTCTTCCCATTACGATGTTCATCTTTGGTGCGCGCCGACACCTGAACACCCTTTTTTCAAGGCCTTGTCGACGAAATTCTCTATTGGTTTGCGACACCAGCAAGGTGAGGATCTTGGCGAGCGAATGGCGTCTGCAATCAAAGAAACGTTAAAAAACAATGAAATTGTGATAATTATTGGCTCTGATTGCCCTATGCTGACACATAAGAATTTGGAACTGATTATTACGAAGTTGGAAAATGGGTATGATGCCGGTGTCATACCTGCTGAAGATGGGGGTTATGTATTGTTGGGCTTACGCAAATTCTCACCCATACTTTTCAAAGAGATTGAATGGGGCAGCAAGTACGTGTTTGAAAAAACCAAAATGCATTTAGAGGAGCTTGGTTGGAATTGGTATCAACATGAAACATTTTGGGATGTTGATCGTCCAAATGATCTAGAGAGACTTAAATCGTTTGATAATATTGTTATAGGGAATCGTTGAAAACTCATGAAAGCATTGATACAAAAAATAGGCTTGCTTGTCGTTATCCTAGTGTTGGCATTCGGTTTCTTTCAGTATGATTTAGGCAGTTATCTGACATTGGATTATTTTAAATCGCAGCAGCAAGCTTTTGCAGCGTACTACCAGGAACACGCTCTGGAAACAATCGCGATTTATTTGGGTATCTATATTATTACTACCGCATTGTCTCTTCCGGGCGCAGCAATTTTGACATTGGTTGGTGGTGCATTGTTTGGGGTTGTCGTCGGCGTGGTTGTAGTGTCGTTTGCAAGCACGATTGGTGCAACCTGTGCGTTCCTTGTGTCGCGGTTTTTATTGCGTGACTATGTACAATCAAAATTTGGTGACAAGCTAACAGCAATAAATGAGGGCATTAAAAAAGATGGCGCGTTTTATTTATTTACCTTAAGACTCATTCCTGTCTTTCCTTTCTTTATAATAAATTTAGTGATGGGCCTCACCCCGTTATCGACGATAAAATTTTTCTTCGTCAGTCAACTCGGTATGCTCGCGGGGACGATTGTGTTTGTAAACGCGGGGACACAAATAGGTAAAATTGAAAGCCTGTCTGGCATATTATCACCACAAATACTTATTTCGTTTGTCTTACTGGGCATTTTCCCGTTTATCGCCAAAAATATAATTGCTTTTGTTAAAGGCAGGCGCTATTTGAAAAAATATAAAAAACCTGCGTCGTTTGACTACAATCTTGTTGCCATAGGTGCTGGGTCAGGCGGGCTCGTTGCGTCTCTTATCGCCGCAGCGGTGAAATCCAAAGTCGCACTTATCGAAATGCATAAAATGGGTGGAGATTGTCTCAACACAGGTTGTGTACCCAGTAAAGCGTTAATCCGTTCGGCAAAAATGCTCTCGTATGCAAAAAAGGCCGATAAATTTGGATTCAACAAAACGACCGTCGATTTTAATTTTGCAGATGTGATGGAGCGCGTACAGCAAGTAATCAAAAAAATTGAACCGCACGATTCAGTGGCGCGCTTTACCGATCTTGGCGTAGATTGTATTCAAGGGAAAGCGAAATTAATTTCACCTTATTGCGTAGAAGTAAACGGCAAAGTTATCACGACTAAAAATATTGTTATTTCAACAGGTGGTCGTCCCAGCGTACCCAATTTTCCTGGTATTGATCAGGTCAATTACAAGACCAGTGATACGCTGTGGGATCTGCGCGAATTACCAAAACGACTTTTGGTGTTAGGTGCGGGTCCCATAGGCTGTGAGCTGGCACAATCGTTTCAACGATTCGGGTCTGACGTGACGCTGGTGCAGAGGGCGGACACTATTTTGCCTGCAGAGGATTCAGATGCATCAGAAATTGTGCGTGACAGTTTGCAAAAGGACGGTATAAATATTATGACTGGCTGTTCCGCTTCCCATTTTGTGACAGAAAATGGGATGCAAACATTAATTTGTACGAAAAAAGATAAATCGCAACTGGAAGTCGGTTTTGATCTGGTTCTGCTCGCATTAGGGCGAAAAGCGAATACATCCGGGTTTGGGCTTGATGATCTGGACATACAGCTGTCCGACAAAGGTACGATTGAATGCGATGAATTTATGCGCACCAATTATCCTAATATTTATGTGTGTGGTGATGTCACAGGCCCGTATCAATTTACTCACGTTGCATCACATCAGGCATGGTTTGCAACTGTGAACGCGTTATTCAGTCCGCTTAAAAAATTTAAAGTGGATTATCGAGTGATTCCCTGGGCAACGTTTACCGATCCGGAAATTGCACGGGTCGGGCTAAATGAAAAAGAAGCGAAGCAAAAATCGATTGCTCATGAAGTAACAACGTATGGTATAGATGATCTTGATCGTGCGATCGCTGACAGCGAAGACCACGGTGTTGTAAAAGTGCTTACCGTGCCAGGAAAGGATAAAATACTGGGTGTGACTATCGTTGGCGCTCACGCATCTGATATTATCGCGGAGTTTGTGACAGCCATGAAATATAATCTTGGATTAAATAAGATACTGGGGACTATTCATATCTATCCAACCTTGGCTGAATCAAATAAATATGTTGCGGGAAATTGGAAGAAAAAACATGCGCCACAAGGTGTGCTGGCGATGTTGAAGAAGTTTCATACATGGCGACGGCGGTAATTTTTCGAATATCAAACGGGTGTTCGTCGCCTTAATTCACGTTCCAGCGCAGTGACAAATCGGTTTATCGACCGTTGATCTAGCGCGTTTAAGTTTTCGTTACGCAAACCTAGATAACCCAGTCCACCTTTTTTGCTGTGAACATTGCTGTGAACAACGTGCCGGACTTCGACACTGAACAGGATCATTCCCTCATCGGGTAATTTAAGTTCGCATCGTGGTATTAATAATCCATTTTCTACAAAGTCAGGCAATCCAGTCGAAAAGCGTACACACATTCCCCCTGTAGAGATGTTGTCTAATTCGCCTTCCAATGTCTCATCAGTTTCGCATGTCAAAATAATGGGAATGGATAAGGAACGTATCACCTGCACGCGATATGATGAACGTCTTTGATAGTATTTTATATGGGGTGGAAATGACAGAGTGTAGAACGGTATTCCTGATTTTTCATCGACGTCCACCAATAGACATTGAAAGCTTAGGTCAATGCCTTCGAGACCCGCAAATACGGTTAATTTACCTTTATCCAGTAATTTATTGTGGCCATGCTCCGGATGTAGCTGATCGACTAAAATTTGGCTCTTTTCGTTGTCAATCGAAATTATCACGCTGTTGAAGATACTCGCATCACCAGAAATTGCCGCCGACAACAGCGTGCGATTGTCCAGTATTCTCTTTAAGTAAAGTTTAATCTGAATCGGATCGGAAATAACTTCATACTGTTGCTGTTTTTTAATATCTGGCATTTCTGTCATATATTAGAGCTGTCATGTATTAAAGAACGATGTAATATTGTAATGCGTCGAGGTCAGTAGTCATACACAGTCTATTTTCAGCAGTCTATTTTCAAACATGGCCGAGCGTTTGAGTTTGAATTCCTTTCGTGGATTTACCGGAAAAATCGTAAACATTGGATTCGCCTGTAGTCTGGCCGCGAAGGATACTAATTATTTTTTCGATATTATTGTGACTCGTTGATATAACTTTACTATTCACTAAATTTTGCTCGTAACATTGAGTGGCGATATATTTAAGCTTATCAAGCAATTTTGTCAAACACGCTTTTTCTTTTGAGTTACAATGCGTCAATAGTTTTGAAATGTGTTGTTTGTCTATTGACAATCCATGTCGCTTAAGAAGTTCAACTATTTTTTTTTCTGTTAATTCGACTTCATCGATTAATTTCTGTTTTTCTGTAATTGCAGTTTCAAACTCGTGTAAATTATTGTTTGAAAGTGCCGTTTTCTCATTTTTCATCGTTTCCAACAGCGCCGTTGACAGCGAAATTTCATGCTCGAATAAACTGATTATGTCCTTTAGGGAGTCCGTTAAATTCATTTATTTCACCTTATTCACGTTGCGCCAATAAGAAGTTGACGTTCAAACGCAATAAATTTTTCAGCTGTACGCATCGAATCGAGATTAAAATTTCCTTGTTCGATGAGATTTTTAATGTCTTCGACCCGTTGTGTGTCCACGACGGGGAAAACTGACAAACTACTTTCCAATTTCTGTAATTTCGATGCTATATCTGTCAATGTGACCGTGTCAGATGTGTTACTCGTCCCGGTTTGCTGTTGTGGCACAGTGGGCTCTGCACGGGTCACTTTTACTTCTGAACTTTGCGTTGTTTTTTGTTGGTCTGTTATCGCCAAACCTGTTAGTTCTATCGGCATAAATATTGCTCCATATAAATACAATCACGCTCACTTCCTGTATCGGACTGAAAAATTAGAACTTTAGACTGGAGTCAAAATAAAAACTGTTTCACATTCTTACATTTACGATGCCTCTGCCTGTCACAATTGCCTCCAGTACTTTTTTTGACGCTTTATTTTTAACCTTGATTTTTTGTCTTGCACTACCATCCATTAACGCTTCCCCCGTCACTCTCACTTGAAATCCGTTGGATTTTACGACAATGGTCACCTCTTCGCCTCGTAAAACCAGATTTGGGTGTTTAATGGATTTAGGTGTAAATATGTGACCAGCCGGTAATGCACGTTTTGTGATTCTTCCGGTGACAATTTTTTTTTGTGTAAAATAACCACTATTAAGGGAAGAAATTTCTTTTTCAATGAATTGAATATTTTCGGAATTTATTTCTTCTCCACGCGACAAAGGATGTCGACTGACGGCGACTCGTTTAAAGATTTTCACATTGGCTGGCACATAAAAAGTCCATTCCTTTGGTGAGGCGCAGTGTACACCCACGGTCGTATTGCCGCTGTTTTTGCTTCCCGGAAGAAAAAATGTCTCCAATTCACTATCACACGCGACTAAACGCAAACGTTTGTCAATTTTTCCAATGGAGATCTTATGTTTTACTGATGCTATTTGCTGTTCTTCGAGATAGTGTTTAACCGCAGACTTAATGGTGTTAAGGCTTTGATAGGGTGACGCAAATACGTTCTGAGTGAGTGGGGTTGTTAATATGACCAATAGCGCCAATTGTAAACAAAATCGATTGATTGATCGCCGCTTTTTTACTTGCTTCATTGACGTCGGTTCCTAATGAAAATTTAATAGTTAAATATTGATCGAAACGTATTTTACACACCGCCCTATCTGTATAGCAGTATTTGTGCCACTTAATATTTTGTTTAAAGATATTCGCGAATTGAGTCGATAACAAATGCACTGAAATCGATAATTTTTACATAATTAGGATGGATGAGTCATGGCGAATATGCTCGATGGTGTTAACCAACGAACGCAACTAGTTGGTCAAAACCGACTTGAATTATTACTATTTCAATTAGATGGTCCACAAATTTATGGCATTAATGTTTTCAAAATAAAGGAAGTTATTCAATGTCCACGATTATCTCACATACCCAATTCTCATCCGCTGGTCTCAGGTGTGGCGACACTACGAGAGAAAACAGTATGCATTATTGATATGGGTAAAGCGATTGGCATGTCGCCGGTGCAGAATATGGAAAAAAGTTTTGTTATAGTGACGGAATATAATCGGTCTGTACAAGGTTTTGTCGTGCAATCAGTAAACCGCATTGTCAATTTACATTGGGAAGAAATACTTTCCGCCCCCGTCGGTGTTGGTAAAAATAACTACTTAACAGCTATAACGGAATTCGAAGATAAACTGATTGAAATCATCGATGTGGAAAAAGTATTGTCAATAGTGGTAGGTGAAAATGATGAGGTGTCAGATGACACCAATGAGAAAATAAAAGAATTTAGCGTTTCGGCGCATATTTTGGTGGTTGATGATTCCAGTGTGGCGCGTAAGCAAGTAGCGCGTACCTTGGAAACGCTGAATGTAAAGTGTACATTGGCATGCGATGGAAAAGAGGCGCTGGGAATACTCACCAAAATAAAGGAATCAGGTGAACAGGTGACAGATCATTTTGATATGGTCATTACCGACATTGAAATGCCGCAAATGGACGGCTATACACTGACAGCCAATATAAAAAGTGACCCGGAAATGCAGGATATGTATGTGTTACTGCATACTTCTTTAAGCGGTGTGTTTAATCAATCCATGGTAAAAAAAGTTGGCGCGAATGCGTTCGTCGCTAAATTTGATCAAGATGAACTGACAAATGCCCTCATGGAATGGTTAGAGAAGGCGGACAGCAGTGAAACACAAGTAGCTTGATTTTGATCGACACGCCGTTATCTAACCTGTCTGCAGAAGAGTATTCTTCCTTTAAAGATTTTCTTGAAGAAACCACCGGTATCGTGCTAGGCGATAATAAAGCATTTTTAGTCGTTAGCCGCTTAAAAAAAATGGCGTTACCTGGAAGTATAAAAAATTTTAGTGATTTGCTGGTAGTTGCAGATCGCGACAAGGTGCTCAGGGAAAAAATTATTGGTGCCATGACAACCAATGAAACGTCCTGGTACCGGGATAAAAAAATATTCGATTGTCTTGAGAACAATATACTGCCAGAACTGGCGAAAAGTAAACGTCATCACTTAAAAATCTGGTCTGTCGCCTGTTCAACGGGCCAGGAACCCTATTCTGTTAGCATGAGCATCGAAGACTGTATCAAGCGATATCCATGGATTAACAAACACTTTGACATAGTGGGTACCGATATTTCAAAGAAAGTATTAGAAATAGCTAGAGCAGGTCGCTATGATGAAATAGTCACCGCAAGAGGGCTTTCAGAATTACGTAAAAGGCAATATTTTAATGAATATTTTAATGAAAAGGGAATTCATTGGGAAATAGCGAATAAAATTAAAAATCGCGTCAAATTTGAATCAATAAATTTAAAGAATAATTTTTCATCGCTGGGTAAGTTCGATATCATTTTTTGTCGTAATGTATTGATTTATTTTTCATCTGATTTGAAACAGGATGTGTTAAAAAGAATGACAAGACAAATCAATCCTGGTGGGTATTTAGTATTGGGTGGGACGGAAACGATGGCCAATTATACCGATTCTTATGAAATGCATACGCTTGATTCTGTTGTCTATTACAAACTCAAAGCTTGAGTTTTTTAGTTTAATGCATGCCTAGTACCATGAATATAGTTGCCGCACGATAGGAAAATCCTTGCCTGTCCGTATCACACGCGTAACACCATTTGTTCCTTAACTGTTTGTAAAATATCTCGAAACTCGAGATGGCACGGATTCTGCCATTGGTTTGGTGAAAGAATTGTATCCGCCGTTAACAACAGGAAATTAGTATGCGTTTTGATTTAGATTCTGCATTTGGTGTTCACGAAAAAGCGTTAATGCTCAGATCTCAGCGAGCACAGGTATTGGCAGAAAATCTGGCAAACGCAGATACGCCAAACTATAAAGCGAAGGACATTGATTTCAAATCAGCATTGGATGCCGTAAAGGGTGAATACGTCGCGGGTAACATGATGTCAACCCATTCTCGACATTTTGCTGTGAAGAACGCCGGTTCCTTTTCCAGTGAATTAATTGATCGTCAATCCAGCCAACCGAGTATGGATGGGAATACGGTGGATAGCCAGATAGAGCAAAGTGCATTTTTACGTAACGCATTGGAATATCAGGTTAGTTTGCGATTACTGAGTGGAAAAATAAAAGGTCTTATGTCTGCAATTAGAGGTGAATAACGATGTCGCTATTTAATATATTCGATATTGCCGGTTCCGGCATGAGTGCACAAGCAATACGTTTGAATACGACGGCAAGTAACATGGCGAATGCGGATACCGCAGGCGGCTCTATTGCAGACACCTATAAGGCCCGGCAACCTGTATTTTCAGCTATGTTGAATGAAGCATTCAATGAAAATGACACGGGTGTTGGTGTGCAAGTGCTAAAAATTATGGAAAGCACAACCGCACTGGAAAAAAAATACGATCCCGGTAATCCAATTGCAAACGCGGATGGTTATGTCTTTATGCCAAATGTGAATATGGTGGATGAAATGGCAAACATGATATCCGCCTCGCGTTCTTATCAAAGTAATGTTGAAGTGATCAATACTTCCAAACAGATGCTACTTAGAACCTTATCTCTAGGAGAATAAGCGTGAACAATATAGATA
>CAZWBV010000006.1:0-23609 GCA_964632225.1 uncultured Gammaproteobacteria bacterium
AGGGTTCAGAAATAATAATATCGTATTTCTTGTTGTGAGTAGCAAAATAAGTTTTTGCGTCTTCGATGTAAATGTGACTACGTGGGTCTGTATAAGCCAATTCGTTTCTCGGTCTGAATCCCTTGGCAACGTCAACCATTGCTTGTTCAATTTCTATTGTATCGACACTTTGCAGTGACTTCGCTTGTAATGCGGCATGTGTGGTGAGTCCTGAGCCAAAGCCGATATTTGCGATTGTTTTTGCATCTGGGTTGATAAATAGTGGAATCGCGGCTGCCATGATCATCGTCGCTTCATCGGGAAAATAACCACGTGTTGGCGAAAACTCAACAGTGGCATCCGTTTTACCATTCGTTCGGATTGATACCCGGCCATCACGCTGACCGGTCAAATATATACTTGCGGTTTTACCGTCTTGGCTATCAATAATTTCATTCTTTGTTTTGTTTATAAAACCAATATCCCGAAATACACCCGATGCCATTTTGAATTTATCCAGATCAATCCATAGACCTGTTACTACAACGGTCGTCAGACATATTGTTGCGATAATAATGGGGCGTCGCCTGTTACTGTGTGAGCTTACCCATAAAAAAAGAAATAACCCGGCGGCAATATCAACGGTTGCGCCAAACACCAGTAAACCCTTTAAACCTAAAAATGGCATGCCAATATGGACTGCAAATAGTATCCCGATGATTGCGCCAACCGTATTGGCGCTATAGATGATGCCAATGCTTTTTTCACCGTGACCTTTTTTCAGGAGTGAAAAAGTTAAAAGAGGAAGTGTCATCCCCGCACAAAATGTGGTTGGTAACATCACCATTAGTGCGATGCCATGGCTTGATATGTTGTATAAGGCATATCCAGTATCTGTTTTGTCTAACACATTGAGCAACCAATACATGAGATCAAAGCTGCTCGCATACACTAATAATGTAGACAGAGCCAATAAGCCCATTGCGATTTGTACCCAGGCGAGAAATTGGATAGGATGATTGATAGTGTCAATTCTATTTTTAATCCAAAATCCACCCAGGGCCAGCCCGAATATAAAAGCACTCAACATGAGTTCGAAGGAATGCGTTGAAGCGCCAAATACCATGCTGAGCATTCTGATCCACGCAATTTCATAGATGAAAGATGCCAGGCCTGTTACTAGTGCAATTCCCAGCAGTGTAATATAAAAGCTGCCATCTTCAGGTTTTCTATCAGTAGTGGACTTTTTCTGTGGTAACGACGTTGCTGCTTGATCTTTTACTAAAAACCAAATGATTGCGGCTAGTGAGATATTTATAATACCAGCTAGCATAATGGTTCCGGGTAGTCCTATCCATTTAATAAATATAAAACCACTCGCCAGTATGCCTATTGCGCCACCGAGACTATTGGAAAAATAAAGTATCGAGATAGTGTTGCCAGGTGCTTTAGGAAAGCGTCGAATAATGCCAGCGCTCATTAACGGAAATGTCATGCCCAGTATAATTGACTGAGGCAATATTAAAATGGCTGCCATTCCCCATTTGTAAAAATTGACAAGCGCTGCATTATTTAGTTGTGGAATAATGTTCTGGTAGGAAGTATCAACAAATTGTACAAAAATGGAATGAAATAAAATAGCGGATAGCCCAATAATTGCTTCCGCTACAGCATAGCCAAGTAATAAATTTTTCCATTTTTTCGAATAACGACTGCATAGCCATGAACCGATGGCCATTCCACCCATAAAAATAGCCAGTACCAGCGTTTGTGCATATGCAGCATGCCCAAGAAACAGTTTTAAGTAATGGGTCCAGATTGATTCATAAATTAGCCCCGAGAAGCCGGAGATTGCAAATATGAAGAAAAAAACAAGACGTCCATTTTTGTCTCCCACGTAAAACACTCCCCCCACACAATCAATTAGTGAACGATTCTAGCATAAACATTGAGCCAGGTAGTAAGTTCTGATTCTTCTGTATCCTGAACATACAACTGGATGGGTCATTGAAAAATGATCCAGGTTCGTACTGTCGCTCTTGATACACTAACGGTTTTTAATATCCCCTAAATCCTTTAAGCATGATAATATCGCTATTTTACATTAATATTTACAAATTCAGACATAATGCTGCCTACCGCTTTCCATCCTGCGACTGCAAATTGGTTTTCGGCTAATTTTACAGAAGCAACCGGGATACAAAAACAAGCCTGGCCTGTTATCCAGGCAGGTCAATCTTGCTTGATCGCAGCACCGACGGGTTCCGGTAAGACTCTGGCCGCATTTTTAGCCGTGCTGGATCAGTTGGTGTGGGAAGGGATCGCTGCACCATTACCTGATGAAACCCGAATTCTCTATGTATCGCCGTTAAAGGCATTATCGAACGATATCCATAAAAATCTCGAACTGCCATTAAATGGTATTCGCGATAGTCTACTCGAACTCGGTATTGCAGATGTGGCCATTCGTGCCAAAGTACGTAGCGGTGATACAACGCCGGCTGAACGTGAAGCGATGAAACGCTTGCCGCCGCATATATTAGTTACTACGCCTGAATCTTTGTATATTTTGCTCTCTTCGGTGTCAGGCAGGGAAATGCTCCGCACTGTCAAATCCGTGATTGTGGATGAAATTCACGCGCTTGCGGGGAATAAACGGGGTGCTCATCTCAGTTTATCATTGGAACGGCTCAACGCGCTTTGTGATCAACGTCCGGTGCGCATCGGTTTGTCTGCCACACAAAAACCGGTTGAGTTAATGGCGCGCTTTTTGACAGGTAACACAATCAGTGGGCAGACCAATAATCCTGCTAACCATGATTGTCGTATTATCGATGCTGGCCATGCACGCGAGCGTGATCTCCAACTCGAAGTGACCGGCTCACCGTTAGAGGCCGTTATGGCGAATGAGGTGTGGAGTGAAATTTACGACCGTCTGGCACTGCTTGCTGAAAGTCATCGTACCACGCTTATCTTCGTGAATACGCGTCGTTTGGCTGAACGGGCGGCGGCGGCATTGGCTGAGCGCCTGGGCAATGAGGCCGTCACCGCGCATCACGGCAGTCTTGCAAAGGAGCACCGCCTTGATGCCGAACAACGCTTGAAACAAGGTCAGCTCAAAGCCTTGGTCGCGACAGCCTCATTGGAACTGGGTATCGATATCGGTGATGTAGACCTGGTCTGTCAGATTGGTTCACCGGGTGCTATCGCGACTTTTCTGCAACGCGTCGGGCGTTCGGGGCATGCGATCGATGCGACACCCAAGGGTAGATTATTTCCGTTGTCACGTGATGATTTACTCGAATGCACTGCGTTGCTTGATGCAATCAGGCGTGATGAGTTGGATTTAATTCATATTCCTGATCATCCACTGGATGTGCTGGCGCAACAAATAGTGGCCGAAGTGGCTAACGAAGAATGGAACGAGCAAGCCTTATACGAAAGATATACCCATGCATGGCCCTACCGTAATTTACCGCGTGAACAATTTTCTGCGACAGTAAAAATGCTTAGTGAGGGGTTTCATACTCGCCGAGGTCGGCGCAGTGCTTATATTCACCGTGACGGTGTGCATGGTCAACTACGTCCGCGTAAGGGCGCGCGTTTAACGGCATTACTCAATGGTGGCGCTATACCCGATCAATTTGACTATGATGTCATCATGCAGCCGCAGGGGTTTTTTGTTGGTACGTTGAATGAAGACTTTGCTTTTGAAAGTTTGCCGGGTGATATTTTTCAACTGGGTAATCAATCCTATCGAATTTTAAAAATTGAACAAGGCCGTGTTTTTGTCGAAGATGCCCATGGCCAACCCCCTAATATTCCTTTTTGGTTTGGTGAAGCACCGGGGCGCAGTGATGAACTTTCGACTGCGGTTTCTCGTTTGCGTCACGCATTGGATGACAAGCTGGAGCACGGTCAGAATGCTGCGCTTTGTTATTTAACGGAATCACTTTATTTAAATCAAAGTGCAGCAGAGCAGCTCATTCAATATTTGGCCGCAGTAAAAGCCGCACTAACAGTTATTCCCACGCAAACACACCTGGTATTTGAGCGTTTTTTCGATGAAACCGGCGATATGCATTTTATTATCCACTCGCCTTTCGGTTCACGTATTAATCGTGCCTGGGGACTGGCCTTACGCAAGCGTTTTTGTCGTCGTTTTAATTTTGAATTACAAGCGGCGGCGACCGAAGATAATCTCATATTGTCATTGGGTCCAACACACAGCTTCCCCCTGGATGAGCCTGCGCATTATTTAAAATCTACCACTGTTACCGATATTCTGATTCAGGCATTACTGGATGCGCCCATGTTCCCAATCCGCTGGCGCTGGGTGACGAATACCGCGTTAGCGGTGCCGCGCAATCGCGCTGGAAAGAAAGTCCCGGCCCCTTTTCAGCGTAATAATGCAGAAGATCTGATTGCGTTGATCTTTCCTGATCAATTGGCGTGTTTTGAAAACATAGCAGGTGACAGAGAAGTGCCAGCGCATCCATTAGTTGACCAGGTTTTGTCGGATTGTTTACATGACCTGATGGATGTGGATGGCTTGATTGACGTATTAAAAGGCATAGAAGAAAAGCATATTCAAATCACAACACGCGATTTGGCGGCACCCTCACCGTTGGCGTTGGAAATTATTAATGCACGCCCTTATGCTTTTCTGGATGATGGAGCGGCGGAAGAGCGTCGCACGCTTGCTATTCAACAACAACGCCATCTTACACCAGCAGATGCCGCTGATATTGGACGCCTGGACCGTGATGCTGTTCAGAAAGTGAAAGAAGAAGCCTGGCCGCATGCGACGACGGCAGATGAATTACATGATGCATTAATGGTGCTGGGATTCATTTCAGACGAGGAAGGCGCTGCGCAAGGATGGTTGCAATTTATGCGATCATTGCAACAGCAACAACGCAGTACCCTCGTTAAATTTGCAAGCGGTCAGTCTCTGTGGGTGGCGGCGGAACGCTTGAATCTGTTTTTAACACTTTTTTCCAAGATAACGCTGGCACCTGATATCAAGCCAACAGAATCTGTTTTCGAAGATAAAGCAACGGCATTAACCGAAGTATTGCGTAGTCGCCTGGAAGGGCTTGGGCCTGTCACTGTTGAATTATTAAATAAGCCATTGTCTTTAGCGGTCGCGGATGTGCAGGCGAGTTTGCTCAATTTGCAACAGGAAGGCTTTGCTATTCAGGGGCGTTTTTCACAAAAAACGCAGACCGAGTGGTGCGAGCGCGGTCTGCTTGCACGCATACATCGATATACCTTAAAACAGTTACGCAATGAAATTGATCCAGTCAGCCCGGCCGATTTTATGCGATTTTTATTTCACTGGCATGGCTTTGACGATCCTGTGGAAGGTGCAACCGCGTTAGAAAGAACCTTGCAACAACTCGAAGGTATTCCATTGGCCGCCGTAAGTTGGGAGCAGGATATTCTTCCGTCGCGCATATATGGTTTTTCTTCTTCGCAACTGGATCAGCTTTGTCAGGCGGGTAAATTTATCTGGTTGCGATTGCAAGCGCCCTCGCAGACAATCGCTGCACAAACGGTGAGTAGCAAACAGAAAAACCCGGCTATTAAGAGTACGCCAATCAGTTTTATCAGTCGTTCACATATTACAGATTGGCGGGCTTACAGTGCAATGGTCAATACAGACGAAATTGTTTTGTCCGCAAACGCAAATACGACGTATGCCTGCTTGAAACAGTGGGGTGCAAGTTTTGTGCAGGAACTGTTGGATGAAACCGGTTTACTGTCTGCACAATTGGAAACCGCGTTAGGTGAATTGGTTGCGTGGGGTTTGATTACCTCTGATAGCTTTAGCGGTTTACGGACATTGATTACCCCACAGAAGGTGTTACGCCGACGTGCCAAACGACAGCCTGGGCACAATCAACTGGCACAAGCAGGTCGTTGGTCCTTGCTGCGCGGTACGTCCTCACAAACGCATGAATTACGTTTTACAGCGGTTGAGTATATTGCCCAGGTATTGCTAAATCGATATGGCATTGTGTTTCGTAAGCTCTTAGAGAACGAAGTGGGTCTGCCTTCGTGGCGTGATTTGCTTTATGTCTATCGCCGCATGGAAGCCCGCGGTGAGCTACGTGGTGGCCGTTTTGTGCAGGGATTCGCTGGTGAACAATTTGCGTTACCACAGGCAATGACGACCTTACGAAAAATTCGAAAACAGGCATTAGATGGCAAATTGATTTCTATTTCCGCCAGTGATCCACTAAATTTGACCCGTTCCATTACAGCAGGTGAACGTGTCTCAAGCCTTGCCAATAACCGTATTCTCTATCGAGATGGTATACCCATTGCCAGTAGTGTTGCAGGCGAGGTCAATTATATTGAGTCGATTGATGCGGAAATTCAGTGGGAAATAAAAACTACGCTGTTACGTAACCATAAACCTGCGCACTTTCACCCGTCTCCTGTTGGTACTTTGTAGCGTATTTTGGGTCTCCTGCGTTTCGAGGATGTAGTATACTCATCACGAGAAGGTTTACGTTTCTAGTTATTATAAAGCGCTATCACGTCTTGCTGTATATCCTTTTCGATCGTTCTTTAATCGGGAGTTCGATCTGCGTGAGTTCAATCTGCATGAGTTCAATCTGAAAATTTGTTTTCAGGCAAACTGATACTAACACAAAAACCACCTAGTTTTTCAGAGCGCCCGAATTGCAATTTTCCGTGGTACTGTTCGATAACGTCTTTTGCTATAGCGAGTCCAATGCCGTGTCCTTCCGTTGTTTCATCCAGGCGAGTTCCGCGTTCAGTCAGCTTATTTAGGTCGTTTTTATTCGCGCCTGGCCCATCATCCTCAACGATTATTCGAATGCCATTTTCTTTTTGTACGGTAATACAGGTTTTTTGATGCGCCCATTTGCAGGCGTTTTCCATTATATTGCCGAGCAATTCAAGCATGTCCTCCCGGTCGTAGTTTATGATTAAGTTTTCGGGAACATGGGTGATGAAATCCAGATTTTTATCGTGGTACATAGCGTTAAGTACGTCGATTAATGATAAAATTTCTTTGTGGGCTGAAAAATAATTGCTGGTCGGGCCATCCCCAGCCAGACGTGCCCGTTTTAATACCCGTTCCATTAATTGGTGCATTGTTTGGGTTTGTGTGTCCAGTGTTTGCTTTATCGCAGGTTGTTGTAAAATGGCGGTATTATGTGATAACTGATTGAGAACGGTAAGCGGTTTTTTTAACGCATGTGCCAGGTCGCCCAGGGCGTTACGCGAGCGTTTTAGACGTTGGTTGGTGATGTTGATTAACCGGTTGATTTCCTTTATCAGGGGTGAAATTTCTGATGGCACTGGACCGTCCAGAGATTGTAATTCACCGCGTTCCAGCGCACGTAGATCTTCCCTGGCTTTGTTTAGTGGACGTATACTATTTCGAACAATGAGAATTTGTATCAGAAGTAACAGAAGTAAAACAAAAACGGCGACCAAAGAAAATTTCCACTGGAAATCAGATAACGCGAGTTCTATATGCGATAGATCTTCAGCGACTGCAATTGATACTGTGTGGTTTTGTTTCATATAACCTGTTACCGTGACAAGTAACGGTTTTTTTTCAGGACCGATTATGTGAAGGCTGGTTTCTTCGCCTGCAGGCAGTGTCTGAACAGCCAGGTCCTGATCCCACAAGGAGCGAGAGCGAATTTGCTGTTTACCGGTCACTACTTTGAAGTAATAACCTGAAAACGGGCGCTGATAAATAATATTTAGTTTGTTTTTGTCGATCGTGGCCAGATTCTGCTGGTTAAAATTAAGCGAGCCGAGGATTGTTTCGCTGTCATGTTGCAGGCGTGATTTGATATAGTTTTCAGCCAGGTAACGTATTGTAGTGCTTGTTGCCAACCATAATAAGATAAACGCAACAGCCAGGCTGATAAATAATCCACTGCCCAGCCGGGTTTGCAATGAATACATTAAAAGTTTGCCCTGAATATATAACCTTGTCCGCGCCGTGTTTCTATACAATCTTTGCCCAGTATTTTTCTTAGTCTTTTTATATACACTTCGATGACATTACTGTCTTTATCAGAATCAAAATCATAAACATGTTCTGTCAATCTGGTTTTCGACAATATTTTTTCTTCATTGAGAATGAAATAGCGCAATAATCTGAATTCCGTGCCGGTCAGTGAATGTGTTTCACCGCTGCGTGTCATGACAGATTGCAGTTCTTCATTGAGTATCAGGCCATTTGACTCAATAGCGCCAGTCAGTTTTTGATGGCTACGATGTAATAGGGCGGATAAACGGGCGATAAGCTCCTCAACATGAAATGGTTTACCAACGTAGTCGTCGGCACCCACTTTGAATCCATCAACACGTTCTTGCCAACTGTCACGTGCGGTGAGTATGATGACGGGTAGGGCATTACCTGATTTGCGCCAATTCGTGAGTACATCAAGTCCGCTTCTTTCAGGTAGTCCTAGATCAAGTACCACGATATCATAAATATTTTCATTGCCCATGTATTCGGCGTCTATGCCATTGCTTGCCACATCAACTGCGTAACCGGCCTTTTGTAAATCAGCTTTGAGAGTGTGGACAAGGTTATTATCATCTTCAACAAGTAATAAACGCAAAATCAGTCTTCCTTTTCTTTTTCGATTAAATCTCCTGAGTATGCGTCGAACTTAAGCTCCCACACTGATCCCTGTGTATCGAGGATTTCAATTTCATATATAAGTTTATTTTTTTTTGTTTCCAACTCTATTTCAAGAATTCTACCTGGGTGAACGTTGCGCGCATTTTTCAGAATATTTTCCAACGATATAATTTCACCAGATTCCATTAAAAGTTTGGCGCGGTCATGATCATCATCATCATCGGCGAAAGTCAGCGATGACGCCGATGATAAGATACATATCAGAAAATAATAATTACAAAGTTTCATCTAGTTAGTTTAGGTTTAATCATCCCAACCTGCAAATCCAGGAATCGAAATGTCACGTTCGCTGAACGAGCCTTTGTCTGCATTTCGGTGGCAAGCTGTACAATTACTTAGATGGCCTACCTTGTCATTATTGCTAATCATTCTAGCCGGGATTTCGTTATGCTCACGACGGATATAGGGTATTTTAGTAATGCGCAGGGGGGTGTCATTGAATGATAATGTACGCATTATTTTACGAGAACGGCGATAATCCGAGTTATCTGCACTGTTGTTTATTAGATACTGGGTAATTTCAGTTTGTACGTCCGGTTCAAGTTCTGCATTGTCGCCAAAATGATCATCTAAGCCACTCATCAATTTATCCCAAGAACGTTTGGGAAGCAAACCGGCAGGGTATGCCATATGGCAATCCGCACATTCATTGAGATATGTTTGATTATTAACCGGTGCTACACCGGGTGTTCGTTTAAAGGTGCCACCAATATATCCCCTATCATCGTCATCATCGTCATCATCACCGATCGCGATTTGTAAGCTAAAGAGTAACAGCAGGGAAGCGGCCATGGTAAAAAAAATTTTTGTTTTCATATCAATTCTCCTTTATTTATAAAAAACTACAGTTTTTTCAAGTAGGTAAGGATGTCGCCCTTTTCCTGGCTTGTACATTCTCTTCCCAATGTCCATTTACAATTGCGTTTAAGCCATTTACGGATTTTTTTGGTGTCCGATAAACTCTCTGGATTTACTGATGGCGCGAGCGGATCAATAGTTTTTTTTGTACGGACATGTTTACCACTATCGGTTAAGTTTGCTGTGTGGCAACTTGTACATGCACGGGCGACAGGTGCACGTTTTGATGTGAATTTCTGTGACCAGAGATTTTTTCCGGATTCAGCGCTGAAGGTTGCTGCCCCCTGTTGTTGGTATTCTTTTAGCAACTTATCAATTTGCACACTGCTGTGTGCTACCATTGGGCTGGTTATCAAGCATGCCGCGAACCAATATTTATTAAGATCGATCATGTTTTTCTCCTGTACTTTCAGCGTCCTAGAATCAGTGTCCTAGAATTTAGTGTCCTAAAAATCCTGTTATAAAGATTAACCTCATGACTCGGCGCGCTTGTAACCATTGATCATGGAGCGAACCAGGTTTTCCTTGTGAATAAGACTTTCAATCACGACACCACCAAGGTGAATGAGGACCAGGAACAAAGTGAAGTCGGCAAAAAATTCATGAGTTTCTTCGGCTGCGTCTTCCCAGAATTCACCCGCGTGAGCTAGCCAGGGCGCGAGCGGCCCCGCATTTTCGTCAATACCATATATTGCGATGCCAGTTAACGTCGTCACAATAAGGCTTATTAACAATAGAATGATCATCGCACCACCCGCCGGGTTGTGACCCAGATAACGCTTGGCACGACGTAGCAAGGTTTCAGTAAGGTATTTTTTTATGGCCCTCGGTGAAAAAACGAAATTGGAAAATCGCGCATAAGGTGTGCCGATAAATCCCCAAAAAATGCGAACCACAACCAACCCAAGCACGATGTAGCCAGCCCAGACATGCAGGTTAAGAAAATCTTCCTCTGTAACATAAGCGATAATAAACGCGCCGACTAAACTCCAGTGAAACAGGCGTACAATTGGATCCCAGACCTTAATATTTGAGCGAGTATTCATGTTCGATATCTCCAGATGTTTGGTTTTAGCTTGTGAATACACTAACAATCGAACATGAATTCAAAGTGAATAGCTTGCTAGGCAGATTAATTTTTTTATAAGGAGGAAGGCGTATGGTATTATATGTGCGGTATAACTTGCCTAACATTGCCTAACCAAAGAGAAAAAGCCTAACCAAAGGAAAAAAGTAGGGGAAAATGAGAAAAATGCCAATGAAATACAAAATGGTTTTAACATTTTGCTTGGGCGCGGTTTTTAGTATGGGATCAGACGTTATTCACGCATCCGCGCTTAGTCAGGACGTATTGGTGCTGCCTATTACCACATTATCTGGTGAGACGATTAATCTTGGCCAATATAAAGATAAGCAACCCGTTTATCTGAAGTTTTGGGCGACCTGGTGTAAACCTTGCCGCAAACAAATGCCTCATTTTCAAGAGGTGCAAGAAAAGCATGGTGAAAAAATAAAGGTCATTGGTGTTAATTTAGGTGTAAATGATGACATCTATTTTATTCGGGACACAAAAAGGGAATTTGGGTTAACAATGCCAATTGCCATCGATACCAGTGGGCAACTAATGCAGGCCTTTAATCTGATTGGTACGCCTTATCACGTGTTAATAGATAAAAATGGCAATATTGTGCATACCGGCCATAAAGCTTCGAAGGAAATCGATAAAAAAATAAAATTATTAGCTGAGAACGAGTCGACAGAATTACCGGATATGTCCTTATCGTTTAATTCAGGTGTAGAGTTGGATACAGGCGCTGATAAAAATAAATATACCGCACTTTTTTTTGTTGCGACCTGGTGTGATTGGTACCTAAAAGAATCACGGCCATCGGTAAGTAAAAACTGCATCAATGCTCAAAACACTATAAATACATTATATAAACAATTTCCTCAATACAACTGGGTAGGAATAGCGTCCAGGTTGTGGACAGAAGAAAAAGAACTAGAGGAATATAAAGCTAAATTTGGTGTGTTTCACCCTCTCGATATTGATACCAGCAATAAGCTATTTTTTAACTATCGCGTTAAAAATTTCCCTACACTGATACTGATGAAAGAGGGCGAAGAGGTTACCAGAGTGTCAAAATTCAAGGATCAAAAACAACTAATAGATAAACTGAGGCGGGTTGTTTCTAATATATAGCCGTATGCTGTGTTGAGGTAATTCACGGAATAAGAGTAAACGTGTTTATGGAGAAAAAAAAATCTATTTATTTGATTTTCTTGTATATTATGGCGCTTGTTACGCTAGTCAGTTGCAGTTCTTCTGGTTCCGATGCTAACCCCACCAGGCCAACAATGACTCGGCCCGATAATACAAGCTGTGTCGCACCTTTGGCAGGCCCGTCAACCAATGGTACCTTGAGTCTTGAGAAGGCGTATCCTCAACTAGCGGATATGGACAGTCCCGGAAGCGGTATTTTTCTAATTGCTTTACTACAAAGTCCGGATAACAACGCGAGTTGGTATGCTGTGTTACAAGATGGCGTTGTGCGGCAATTCGTCAACTCGGCAACGACGAGTAGCAGCTCGGTATTTATCGACATTACGGATCGCGTGTCAGCAGGGGGTGAAATGGGCCTGCTTGGCATGGCGTTTCATCCGGATTATCCCAGTACACCGTATCTATACCTGTCTTACACCACAACAACACCTTTTCGCCGGTCAGTCGTATCACAATTTGAAAAAATTGAGGATCGTTGGCAGGAAACCGAAATTATTTCAGTCCGACAGCCTTATTCAAATCATAACGGTGGGCAGATAGAATTTGGCGCAGATGGGTTTTTGTATATTGGGCTTGGTGATGGTGGCTCAGCTGATGATCCGGCGGGACACGGACAAAAGACTACATCATTACTGGGCGCTATGCTACGCATTGATGTCAATGCGGCGGCACCTTACGCCATTCCCACAGACAATCCTTTCTTCGGGAATGCTATTTGTGATGACGTTAACACGTTATTTAATTCAGAGAATTGTCCCGAAATTTATGCTTGGGGATTACGTAATCCATGGCGTTGGAGCTTTGATAAACAAACCGGCGATCTGTGGTTAGGTGATGTCGGTCAGGACAGTTTTGAAGAAATTAATATTATCAACAAGGGTAAAAATTATGGTTGGCAGGTTATGGAGGGAGCGGCGTGTACAGCAGAGGGCGGTGCAACATGCAATGATGCTCAGCGTTACGTTGAGCCGGTCGCCGCGTATGGTCACCAGGGTGGTCCTCTATCCGTCGTAGGCGGTTATGTGTATCGGGGCGATGCGTTTGAGCTGACCAATCTGGTTGGTACTTATTTATATACTGATGCTTATAGCGGAGAAATTCTTGGCCTGCGCTACGATGATGCCTCTGCCCGTTACATATCTCAATCGATGGGCACGAGTTTGACAAATCAAAATATTTTTTCATTCGCACAGAGCAATATTGGCGAAATCTACATCCTTGCCACTGGTAACAGTGGCACTGGCAATAATATATACAAGCTTTCGGCAACAAATCCACTGCTGCCGGGCGTGACAATTGCGGATAAATTATCTGATACCGGTTGTGTTGATCCAAACGATGCGAGGCAACCGGCCTCGGGCCTGATCCCCTTCGATATTATTAGTCCCTTATGGTCTGACAATGCATCCAAGCAACGTTTTATGGCGTTACCCAATAACAGCACCATCGAAGTTACACCCGAAGGTGATTTGCAGTTTCCAGTGGGGACAGTGCTGGTAAAAAATTTTTTGTTGGACAACAAGTTGGTAGAAACGCGCTTATTAATGCGGCATGAATTGTTCTGGAGCGGCCACGCTTATGAGTGGCAATTTGACTTGCAGGGCAATCCCGTCGATGCAATCCGCCTCAGCAGTAACAAAACCACCCTCGTTGGTTCACAGAATTGGTATTTTCCAGGTCCGGCAGAGTGTTTCAACTGCCATGTGCAACAATCCAATGTCGCGCTGGGGCCCGAATTGCAACAACTCAACCGTGTTATTCAATATCCCGGCACCCGCGACGCCAGGCCGCAGTTGCAAGCCATGTCAGACATGGGCATCTTTACGTCTGCACTGACAGAGGAACAACTGACGACGAGGAAGTTGTATGCTATAAGTGAAGACAACGCGAGTTTTGAGGATCGGGCGCGCAGTTATCTGCAAAGTAATTGCGCGCATTGCCATCAACCCGGTGGTCCGACACCGGCTAATATGGATTTACGTTTTCAAGTCGAGTTTAACGCCATGGATATTTGCAATAAGACTCCGGATTTAGGTGACACGGGATTAGCAGGCATAAAACTATTCGATCCAGCAGGCACATCGGGTAGCCCGAATTCGATGTTGCTACAACGCATGCAAACCACGGAATCAACTAGTCGAATGCCACCCATTGCGACTGAGATTGCGCATAGCCAGGCTATCGATGTATTCCTGGGTTGGATGGATAGTCGTAGCGATTGTTTATAGTTGACACTGTCCATACGACGACTTCTATTCTTGGACAGGCTCCTAGTACTCCATACATGATTTACAATATATCGTACCCAGCCGGACGTGATAACGTACTTTTTCGCCTATTGCGACTTCGTTTTGGCAGTTATCACACAGTGAACCATAATCAAGAACTATCTCATCAAAGCCTTCCAGCGGATATGACACACCGTCTATTATTTTATTCCAGGGTTTTGTTTTCACAATTTGTTTTCTGTATATCTCTTCTGCGGCGCGCCATCTTTCTACAAGACATTCTGCTAATCCATGGTTTCGCAGGCAGGTCGCCATGAGTTCTTCGCGATAATCAAATAATTCATCTGAGATGACCATCCAGTGATGGGCATTTCGTGGACGGTCACCAAAGTAGGTTTTTTCGCCAGTAAATACCTGGCGTAGGAAATTGTATTGTTTTTCAATCGCACGTTGTTTAGTGGCATCTTTAAAAAATGGCGCTAGCCGCGGGTCTTTATAAACTTGCTGATAGAAATCAGTTAATATTTTCGACAATAGAGCACCTTGTTGTAAAACATCCCACATTTCAGGATCAGGGGCAGGATAAAAACGGGTCTCTTCGATATATTCCATGCTGCTGTTTTTGTTATTATTATTGACTGGTTTTTCATTGTTTTCATGCGCAGGTAAATAAGGATCGATAACGATTGCATCACGCAATGCGCCAGCGGACAATGCTTTCTTTTCTGCGGCATAGACCATCGCGGGATGACCACAAAGGTAAACACGCCACTGATCGAGGTTGTTATGTTGGGAAAATGCGATATCGTCTGCTCGACCTGCTATAGACTCTGACGTAGTTGAGTCGCCCGATAAACACGCAGTGTAGCTAAAATTGGCGTGCCGTTTACTCAGTGTTTGAAGCTCTTCTTGTAAGTAAATTCCGTCAGAGGAACGACTGCCATGATAAAGATGTATTTTACCCGTGTGTCCATTTAGCAATGCATCGTTAATAATACCCATTAAGGGCGCGACACCGGTCCCGGTGCCGATTAATAACAGGTTTTGATCCGCTTTATCCGAATAATAGTAGCAAAGCCCGTGCGGCCCCTTAATTTCTACTTCGTCATTAATATTTAGTTCATCGAAAATCCAATTGCTCATTGCCCCATTGACTATGCGCTTCACATGTATTTCAAGAAAATAATCTTTGCTAGGCACACTGGCAAGCGAATAGCTGCGACAAAGGCCATCGGGTCGCTTGAAATCAATAAATTGGCCAGCGTGATAATACAGTGATGTCGCCGGTTCTAACAGAAGACGAATAATATTGGGTGCGATTTTTTCTTTTGCATAAACAATTGCCGGGCTAAATAATGTTAGACTGAAAAGATCTTCTTCTTTTGGCGATGCGATTTCCATATTTACTTGTGGTAAACACTTGCAGGCGAGAAAATAGCCGCGTTCACGTAAGGAATCTTTTAGTCCCTTTTGCGCTTTTTCTGGAACAACGCTTTTTTTACTGCGTAATAAACAAGTGTGGCAGATACCGTTACGGCATGAAAATGCAGCGTTGACGCCATGTCGTTGCAGCGTTTCTAACACTGTTTCAGTGTCACGGCAATCATAGTCTAAATTATTGAATGTTATTTTTGGCACGCTGGTCGGTTTATGGGGGCGGTATTTTTTAACAATAGTGTCTTTTAATCAAGGTTTTAACAAGGGAATTTTTATATAAGATTCTTTTGGGATAAATACTTTCGAAGCGGATATGGCTGTTTCGGCAATATTTATAAATCCCTCCCGTAACACGACCTGCAATAGGAAATCCGAGTTACATTCATAGGCTCGACAGGCATGTGGCCTTTTTTCCCAAATATTGCACAAGCCCAAATTCTGGTCCATGTGAACACAAATACCCCCCGGCGTTTTATCAACATACCCTTTTGGTGTTGAGCCATCGTCAGTGGGTCGCATTTCTTCGGGGCGCAGTCGCACTAACAGACTGCAGCAAAACGTCTGACAACCCAAATTCCTGCCTTCGTTACAATCAATACAGGTATTTTCTTGTTCGTTTTTGTCCATACTTATCAGTACTCCATTGAGAATCACAGTGCTCTATTGAAAATCAGTATAAAATGCTCAATGATAAATTTATGATTCAGTGGAAAAATCATATGACAGTGTTTCATTCGGTGATTGTAAATAGTCGCCTTGAACGAAATCGATTTCACTTTGCCAAAGTATTGCCATGATAGAGGGGTCATCAATTTTTTCGGCGATTGACAAAATGCCGTGCTTTTTAGCCATGTGTGAAATAGTTTCAACTGTTTTTTGACTTTGCTCGCTGGTGGTTAAACTGGATGTGTATACTGGATCAATTATCAAATATTTAGTATCGACAAGTTTCAAAAACCCAAACAGTTCCTTGCTATGCCCGGCATTTTTGATTGCTGTCGTGCAACCCAGTTTTTTTAAATTGGTTGTAAATGCTTTGGCTTTGGCCATTGATTTTATAATGATAGCCTCATCTAACTCGAAAACAAGCCTGTTGCCAGGTAAGTGAGTTGCTTTGATTAATTTGTTTAACCAAATCAGGAACGATTTTTCTTCGATTGATTCAGATGAAATTTTGATGAAAAGCTGTGTTTTTGCTTTTTCTGATTCCAACAATAGATCTTTTACTGCATTTTTTATGACCCAGCGATCGATCATTGTTATCAGGCCGGTGTTCTCTGCGACGCCCATAAATTCTTCGGATGTCATTTTCTGATCGCCGTTTTCAATGTCAGTGCCGCTCAGTTGCACAAAAACTTCATAACGTGCTCCTTGTGTGCCATCGCCTTGTTCACCATGCAGCGAGACGATGGGTTGATACAGTAAATTAAAATGATCTTGTTTAAGTGCGTTATTGATTATTTGCACCCATTGGAGATCCTGCTCGTCCTTGGCTTTTTCATCGGCTAGCGTATACGCGTATATTGAATTGCGACCGTTGGATTTTGCGACTTTACATGCAGATTCAGCTTGCGATAGCGTTTTTAAGTTATTGTCGCTATTGTTTGATATCTGTACGACGCCTATGCTGGCAGTGCAAAAAAAAGATTCTTCTTGAATGTCAAATTTGTGCTTGCTTAAGGCTACACGAATTGATTCGGCAATATCTGTTACTTTTTTTAAGTCGGCCTGTTTGAATAGAACAGTGAAAACATCACCTGCAAACCGTGCCGCGATATCCGTATCTGTGGTGTTTTTTTTGATAATATTAGCGACTTCTCGTAATACCAAATCACTGTTCGCCAGCCCAATTTTTTCACTGATTGATTTGAATCCATCCAGGTCGATGTGCATCAGGGCGCTATTAACATAATTATCATCGCCAATTGCACGGCAAATTTCTTCTTCCAACTGTTCAACAAAATAGTTTCGATTATATAACACAGTTAGCAAGTCTTGACGGCGTAAACTCTCAAGTTCTTCTTCTAATACCTGGTTGCCCCTGATTACAATTTGAGTGCAAGGTTCTCCGTCAATACTTGCGGGTGAAAATGCCATAATGGCATTAAATTTTTCACTGCTGTTTCGTATTGCAATGAATTCAAATTCCTCTTCAGGGTTGTTTCCTTCGCTTAGTGCGCGTAATATTTTTTTGAATTTTTTGGCATCTTCTGAGGCGATCAAATCCATAATTGGTATAGCGTCAATTTCATCGGCAGAGGAAAAGCCGAATGTATCCAGATAAGCCGTGTTTGAATAGATATGCATGCCTTCGTGAATATATGCAATCGCATCACGGGAACTGTTCATCAACGCCCAATTTCGTTTTTCACTCTCTTGAAAACTGGAATTTGCAAGTCGCAGTTGTTGACGGATGCGTAAGTAGGCCAGTTCCCGGGTTAATACCAATAACATTAATGGGTCGCTGTTATTGCGGAGATAGTATCTGGCACCAGTTTGTAAAATATCCAGTTGGGTTTGTTCGTTAAAATCATCTGTGATAACGATTACAGGAATTTCCGGATGGCTGCGTGCGACGAATTCCATCACTTCTTTGGCGTCTATATCTGACGTACAATAGGACGCGATAATCAAGTCCCAGGTGTGCCGCTTTAATGCTGCTTTTAGCTGTTTTGTATTCGCAACGTTTTCAGCTCTTACGGCTTGCCCGTTATTTTGTAACAGACTTTTAATATGATCCGTCTCATTATCGGATTCCAATATTGTCAGTAGTTGTACCGCTTGCTCACCACTACCACTACTCACGATTAAACTCCTCTAGCCTAACGAATTGAATTAACCCATAGAATTAATACATTGCCTGTTACATTTACGTTGTTACGATTATAACTTATCTAAAAGCCCGTTAAGATCGTGGTTTTCGAAAACCTCAAATATTTTTGTCGCGGTTTTTCTCGCATCCAGTAATACTTTGCCTAAATTAACTTTGGGACGGGCAACTACGGCTAGTACGGCACTGCTGCCAACATGAATAAGCAACAAATAACCTTCAGATCCGTCGATAAGAAGTTGTTTTAAGTGACCGCGGGCCAGTTCTTTCGCCGTTTTGTCAGCCAATGATAACATCGATGCGCACATGGCACCGAGTCTGTCTGGATCAACTTTTTCTTCCATTACTGATGCGACGCTTAGACCATCCCTGGTCATCACACTTGATGCTTCTATCTCCTGAGAGGACGCATTAAGTTCTTTCAATATAGGGCGTACGCATTTTTCAATTTGCGCAGAGACCTCCTTGACATTGATCCTTTCCTTGGCAGCTGTTTTTTTTGCCATTTTCTATGCTGCTTTTTCCACAGCGGGTAAACAACCACGTGACTTTGTTAAAACCATGCCCAGGTTGGCTGATTTACGGCAAACAAGCACTAAAATATGATCTTCGTTAGCTTTACTGCGCATGAATACGTGAATGAGATTGTCGCTCATTACAATCATTTCCTGGAAATAATGGTGACCGTCGTCTTCGACGCCACGCGATTTTTTAAACATGCTTTCGATCAGTGATACGTTGGTGCCTTGGAACATTTCCGCTGTTGCCGCAGCAACGACTTCCAGAACTTCAGCTGGATGTGAGTCAACGGTTTTTGCACCTAACAACATGCCTGTTGACATATCAACATAACCGGCGGCGACACATTCAGGCACATTGGTAACGGCCTGTTGAAGTGATTTATCGAGTGACATAATATTCTCCTGTTAAATATTTATTTGAGGGTGGGTTGAAAGTTTAATAAGTTAACCAATGGTTAGCTAAAAGCGAGGTGCGATACATCATTGCACACCAACGGTTTCAATTGACCGATTAGGGTCATTTTGACAACTGGAATCTGCCACCGCCTGAGCAAATTCCTCCAGAAACTTTATTTGTTGTTCCGATTGAACCCATCTTGGTTCTACACGGCGTACCGTTTCCAGTGCGTCCAGCGCTGCAGTGCCTTCCCAGATAAGTTGTGTGGCCAGTGCGGTACCAGTGCGTCCCATTCCCGCTTTGCAATGCATCGCAATTGCTTCATCATTTTTGATGAGTTGTTCGATCTGTTTACACAGATCAATCGCGGCATCTATCGTGGGCACGCCCATGTCAACAACCGGGAATGCGATGCCAGTGATGCCGTAGGGTGTCAATTTAATTGGATCAATAGGTATTTCGGTTAACGAGACCAGAACTGAAATTCCGACTCGCCTTAGTGCTTCCAAATCATCTTCCAGGTCAACCAGTAAACCTGGCTTTGGTGTGCCAGCCAGGGCGCCTTTTCTAAGCCAAAGAAAATTGCGTGGCCCAAATGAATCACTCTTATACTTGCGCGCTTCTTTTGGCACTGGGCGAATAAGAGGTTCTAACTCAGGATCGAGTTCTTCGGGCTTTGCATCTACTGGTGGTACTGTACAGTTGCCGTAAACGATGAAGTGCTTGGTAATATCTGATTTTGGTGACGTAAAAAACTGTTTCGCGCTTGATACATCCTGAATCCAGCCACCGGCTAATAACGCGGCGTTGCCTTCTAATTGTTTTGCTTGAGTTTGATTATGCAATACGATGAGTACCGCACGCCGTTCCGACAGCTGTTTGATGTACGTTAACAACGATTGCGCAGCGTCTTCATGCAGATCGCTGGTGGGTTCATCAATGCAGATTAATTTTGGGCTGGATGCAGATGTACGCAATATCGCCAGGTGACGTTGCTGACCCAGAGGAAGATTAACCACATTTTCGTCCATTTTCGCAACGAGTTCGTCGAGTCCGGCATGAATTAGTAATCGTTCTGTCACATCACGTTTTTGCTTGATGGACAGGCTTTCTCGTTCTGGTAGTCCGTAAACAATATTTTCATACACAGTGGACATTAACAGTTTGGCATTTTGTGCGACCAAAACGGGCAATTCGCCGTTAAAAAGTGCTGTGCCTGCGTACTGTGCGTCACCCCACACTCGTAAGCTGGGAAGAGGGGAATTTAAACCACAAAGGGTACGTAACAACGTTGATTTGCCGGTGCCAGCCGGACCCAATAGCGTAAAGATGCCACGTTCAGGGATGTCTAACGTTATCGATGCAAGAATAATTGTGTCGTTGAATGCAACGCCAAAGCCGTTAAGTGACAGTAGGGTTTCGTATTGTTCTTCCATCAATTAACCACGCCTGGATCTAATGTGTACAACAGAGCTTGAATCAGTTGTATTACGTCTTTTTCTTCTCGACCATCGATTTCAAATACGGGAATGTTTAGCTTGTTTTCTTTTAACCATCGATGATAGTCGCTGATAGACGGTGCAGGATTCATATCCATACGCGTTATGCCGATCACGACCGCCGTTTCATCGATAAAATCTTTAAATGCCTCCAGGAAAAATTGTAGATCGGCCATCGGGTCTGGCCGCATGTTATCTGCCAGCAATATCAAACCAATGCCACCGTCGGTGAGAATTTCCCACATAAAATTAAAACGATCTTGTCCAGGTGTACCGTAAAGGTGTATACGTTCGCCACTTTCCAGTTTCAACATGCCATAGTCCATGGCGACCGTGGTCAGTTCTTTTCTGTCGACCGTTTCATCTGTCGCGGTTTCTTCTGTTTTAAAAGGTTCAATATCACTAATAGACGCAAGCGCCGTTGTTTTGCCTGAACCAACGGGTCCGGTGAATATGATTTTATAGGCGCTCATCGTTTTTACTGTTCCCGTGCGGCGTGCTACATAGCTTCACTGCTGAGGTTGATGGAGTACTAGTTATTTCGTCAATCGGGTGTTTAACTTTAGTTTTTCAGTAAACGGGGGCGAGCATAACCGTAGGGAATGTGTTACTTAGGGGAGGGGTATTACTGGGACCTTTGATTAATCCATTCGTCCCAGAATTAATCAGAGGCTCCCTAGTTTAGAAATTTATTTATTTATGTTTTTAACTCTAATTTATCTCTTTGGACTAACGCATACGCTGAATGGTTATGTATGGATTCGAAGTTCTCAGCTTCGACGGTATAGGCGGTAATACGGTCATCTTTATTCAGTTCTACGGCAACATCTCTTACCATATCTTCTACAAATTTTGGATTATCATAAGCACGTTCCGTCACAAATTTTTCATCGGGGCGTTTTAGTATGCCGTACAGTTCACAGGTTGCCTGTTTTTCTACAATATCGATCACATCTTCTATCCACACAAAGCCTTTGGTCTGCACAGTAATGGTGACGTGTGAGCGTTGATTATGTGCGCCGTATTCAGAAATACTTTTCGAGCATGGACATAAACTGGTGACTGGGACGATGACCTTTATATGGGTCGTTGTTTTGTCATTAATAACTTCGCCCAGGAAAGTAACATCATAATCCATGAGGCTTTTGACTTTTGATACAGGTGCCTCTTTAGTCACGAAGTAGGGGAACGACATTGCAATGTGACCGGATTCAGCATCCAGGCGTTGGTTCATTTCTTTCAGCATATCCTTGAAAGATTTAACCGATATCTCGCGTTCGTGTTTGTTAAGAATTTCGACGAATCGTGACATGTGGGTGCCTTTAAAGTTGTGCGGCAAATCCACGTACATATTGAAGGTCGCAATGGTGTTTTGTTCGCCACCGCAGCGGTCCCGCACTTTGACAGGATGGCGAATATCCTTGATGCCTACCTTGTCTATCGGGATGCGCCGGGTATCTTCACTGCCTTGTACGTCATCGATGTTAGATATTGTTTCTTTGTCTATCGCTTTTTTCGTAGACAGGTTTGTAGACTTATTTGTCGCTGAATTGCTGTTATCACCCATTATTCAATATCCTCGGAATAGCGGACGCATGCGCGGTCTGTTTCCCAAATTGTGACGGCTTTAACCCGGGTTCGTTCACTGTTTAAATTTGCAGATAATCCCTGATAGAAATAGGCGGAAATATTTTCTGCGGTTGGGTTTATTTTATCAAATGGCGCGATATCATTGATATTTCGATGATCAAGCACATCGATAAGATCACGCGTTGCCTTTTTTAGATCTCTAAAATCAATGCCTATGCCAATTGAATCCAGCTGATTGACGATCACTTCGACCTCCACTTTCCAGTTATGGCCATGGACCCGACTACAGACGCCTGGATAGTCCCGCAGTGCATGCGCTGCAGAAAAATCAGTTAGAATTTTTACGGTGTAATTTGCACCCATGAAAATAATTCACTAAAATACTAGACTAAAATACTAGGAATTTACTCGGACTGGACGATATTGGCAAGTCTGATTCTCAAAAAACTGTTCGATGGTGGCAATAACTCCATCACTTGTAAGGTTATAATCAGCCAAAATCTGTTCGCGGCTTGCGTGATCCGAAAATTTATCCGGTAAGCCCTGGTTGATGACGGGAATCTCAATGCCATGAGCGGCTAATACTTCATTGACGGCGCTACCCGCGCCGCCCTTGATGGCATTTTCTTCAATAGTGACTATTAGGCTGTGTTTGGCTGCCATTTGTAGAATCATTTTTTCGTCCATGGGCTTTACAAAGCGCATGTTGACGACACTGGCATTTAATTTTTCAGCGGCGATTAATGCGGGTTGTAGCATGCTGCCGAATGCCAAAATGGCCGTTTCAGATCCCGTGCGGCAGAGTTGTGCTTCGCCGATGGGCATCTTAGTCATTGTTTTTTCTACGCTAACGCCAGGGCCATGGCCTCGTGGGTAACGAACAGCACAGGGTGCATTGTAGGTGAATCCGCTATAAAGCATTTGCCTGCATTCGTTTTCATCGGTTGGTGCCATAACAATCATATTGGGTATGCAACGCAAGAAGCTTAAATCGTAGGCACCCGCGTGGGTTGCGCCATCCGGACCGACAATGCCAGCACGGTCTATTGCGAAAAGAACCGGTAGATTTTGGATGGCAACATCGTGAATGAGTTGGTCGTAGGCGCGTTGTAAAAAAGTGGAATAAATAGCGACAACGGGTTTTGCCCGACCGCAGGCGAGTCCGGCCGCAAGCGTCACACAGTGTTGCTCCGCAATGCCGACATCAATGTATTGTGTAGGGTATTTTTTTGAAAACTCAACCAGTCCCGAACCTTCGCGCATAGCGGGTGTAATGCCA